>JAISGH010000028.1 GCA_031263185.1 Prevotellaceae bacterium
GGGTGGGGGGCGGGGGGGGGAGATTCCGCAGTGCGTGCGGACTGCCGGGCGCAGGGGACCCGGCGGCGGGGGCGGTGACCCCGCCGCCGCCGTTCCGCATTAATAGCTGATGCTTAGCAAAACCTCATAGGGAATGGTTGCGAGAGAATAGTGACCCCTTGAAAAAGTCCTGGTGGCTGTTTGCCGCCAGCCGATGCTGATCATCATCACCGGCAAGCGCAGCAGATTAAAATCAACCATCGCCTCGTAACCCGCGCCAACAAGGCTTGCTGCCCACTGCTTTTCTGAGTAAGCGTCCATCCTGTCTATGAAAAAATTTGCCCGAATACGCTTTACGTAAGCCAGCGGCCCAATGCTGATGTCGGGGTAGTAAATGGGCAAAGCGTAGCTTGCCGAGTAGCTTACCATTGACGAAGCGGCAATATTTTCCAACTCAAAGCCGCGCGGTACTGCCATGCGGGTGGCAAACATAAGCGGCGAGCGCTGCCGCTCATACCCTCCATACAGCCTGACGCTGTGGTTAACGGCAACGCCCGGCGTGTACGCTTGCGCGTTGAGGCTCACTTTTTGGTATGCCTGCCGCACAACGGGTACGCTCTGCAGGTTGGCGCTGAGGTCAGCCCTCCAGCGCGGGTTGATGTCGCGCAGCGCCGCTCGGGTGGACAGGTACGCCGAAAATCCGACGTTGGTAATAAGCGAGGATGTGTACGAAGGGTCGTCGGCAAGGCGTATCTTGTCGTTGTTTAGCTGCAGCTGAACGTATGGGGTGAATGTGCGCGCAATGTTTCCTTTGCTTGCTTTAAGCGGCACGGATACGGTTGCGTTTATTTCGCCGTACAGCTGCCGCGATGTGGCGATGCTGTTGCCGCGGCTGCTTATGCTGATTACGTTGCCGATGTCGGCGTAAGTAGTGTAGCGCGTTCCGTAGCTGCCGCTCAGCTCCACTACCGGATACCAGCCGTAGTAGGCAATGGAGGCGTTCACTGTGCTGAAACCTCTGTTATACTTGTAGCCAAGCGAGGTAACAGCGGTGCTTAAATTGTTTTGCGAAAGCAGCGTGATGCCCACTGCTACGTTAGAAAAATTTCCGCTGATGGCTTCGCTTGGCGAATACGCCATTGGAATCCAGCTGTGAAATCTGAACAGGTGCGCAGCCTTGCCATACTTCTCTACTTTTGGCGGCGCGGTGTCGAGGGTGGCAGTATCCACGCGGAACTGCTCCTGTTGGGTTATGGCTTCGGCAAGCAGATGCTTAAACGGGGCGTTAAAGGCCGTTTTTTTCCACAGCAGGCTGTCGGAAGGCAGCGAGGCGATGCGGTAGCCGTTGGATGTGTAATCGGTAAAAATAAGCTTGCTTTTGTCGCCTGTCAGCAGCGGATCAAAAGCGCCGTAGGCAGCGTTGGTCAGCTTGCTTATGCTCTTGCTTTGCACGTTCAGCGCGTAAATGTTGTTGACCCCGTCGTAGCCGGAGCTGAACAAAATTTGCCCGTCCTGCACCGACAAGTCGGAAATATCGGTATAGGTGCACGGCAGCAGCGGCTCCATTTTTTTCTCCTGTACGCTCACAAGCCCAATGCCCACGCCGCTCGAAGAGGTGTACAGCACAGCTATCGTTTGCCGGTTTACCCATGCAAGGTCGTTAATGCTTTCTATGCTTTTGCTCGGGTGGAAGCGAAACACCTCTTCGGATTTTTGGAAGGCGCTGTCTAACAAAGTTACGGACTGCTCTCCCGACGCGTACTTTTCGCTCACAGCCACCTCGCCGGCGCTGTTCACGGCGGGCGTAAAGTAAGCGGTTTTGCGCGTCAGCCGCGTTACCCTCTTTTTTTGCGCATCGTAGCGCCAAAGCTCCGAGTAGTTTCTTTGCTCCCAGCGAGTATCCGGCGAAATTTCCGTCCAGTACACCATGCCCTTGTACCCTGCCAACCTGCTGCTGGCGTTGCCCTGCATGGCAACTTTTGTTGCCTTGCCGGCGCTGTCCACTTGCATCAGCATTGGCGTTCGCGACAGGGTCGTTTTTTTTACCAAAAAGTTCCCGTCATTCAGCGCTACCGGATTGCTCCAGCTAACGTAGCGGTTGATTCTTGACGTCCCTTTGCGCACCAGCAGCGCGGGCTTGTCGGGGTTTTGCGGCCGCTCTTGCTGCCACAGGCTGTCCAAAAACAGCATTGCCTCGCTGTGAAAACCTTTGGACCACTTCCCTGTGTACTTTTTGGTGGCGATAGACTGCGGAAAAATCAGGAAGGGATAGCTTCCGGTGAACTTAAATACCTTTCCCCATAAGTCGGCGCCATACCTGTACCGTCCGTACGCCATCATTTGGTAGCCGTATTCGTAGTGGTTGGGAATGTAGTCTTTGAGCGACCCGAGAAGTAGCTTGTCGTAAGAGTACTTTTTTTTGTCGAGCACAATGGCGCGTAACCCCATGCTAAATGCCGGCAGACGCCCTCTGCCGGTGTACGACATGGCCGTTTCGCTGCCTACAGCGTCGCCTTCAAACAGCCACGGCTTGATGAGCGCCGAGGGAAAAGCTACTGCCTGCTCGCCTACCAAATAGTAGAGCGCACGGGTAAATCCGCGGTTCATCATACCCGTTTGTACCACGTGCCTGTACTCGTGCAGCGCCAGCTGCTCTAACCACGGCTGGGCGTAGCCGTAGGTGAGCGAGGTGGAGATAATTTCCATGCGGCTTGGCACCCACACTACCATGCCGTTGGATTGCAGATTGTAGGGGTGCACAATTATCGGTATTTTGCGCGGCCTGAAGCCCAAGGTTGTCGACACCGGAAGGTAAACCCTCTCCAGCAGACGGCTAAAGTGCTCACCCTGCCTGTGAGCGCTGTCGGGAAAAATAACGTCGAAATGCGGTGTGCGGATGTGGCTCCACGTAGCGCCCGCAGGGTCGGCGCCCAGCGAAATATACTGCGCCTGTGCATAGCTGCAGCTAACTGCCGAAAGGCATAAAGTCAATAGCAGCTGTAAATAGAATTTGTTTTGTATCTTATGCATATTTTTATTTTTTTTAGTTAGTGTTTCCCCGATTTTGGCTAATTAGCTGTATTTTCAGGGTACTCAAAGATACAAAAATCTAACTCAATTCATAGCAAAATTGGATTTTTTTGTGGCGCTACAAAAAATTCGTTGGAGGGGAGAGCTTAGTGTTTGTACGCAAATAACTAACTCATACAAATTATCGGCTTTACCTAATTTTTCTTACAAAACAACCTCAGTAGCAATGAATTAATACGCATATCAACAACCTTATTACCTCATTAAAGCGATGAAATGGGTATGAGAAAAATGAGGTAATGAGGTTTGGATATATTATGTAGCTAATGTGCTACTGAGGTTGTTTTGTTAAAAAATTAGGTAAAACCGAGCGTAGCGAGTTCACGAACACTTTAAAATAAACACGAGTGAGTAAATGAGTCTGCCATTAAAAAACGTTAAATGCAAAAAGATAAACAACTGATAAATAATCGTTTACGATTTAGTTATATGAAAGGTATGCGCTTACTCCATTTTTAGCACTGCCAAAAACGCTTCCTGTGGTA
>JAISGH010000030.1 GCA_031263185.1 Prevotellaceae bacterium
GTTGCCAACGGCTGGCTCACCATTTTCAACCGGGCACCCGAGCTGTCATGGGAGGAGAAAATCTACATGGAGAAGAAAACAATCGACGGAAAAACCGTTACCATCGTTGGGCTGTAGTAGTTCATCAACGTTCTTTTGCAAAAAATTAACCTCCAAAATCGCACATAAGATTTTTGGAGGTTAATGAATTTATGGTGGAAAAAATTTGTACTTTTTGATTTTATAGTGGAAAAAATTTGTACTTTTACCTCCGGTAACGATTTATAATGGAAAATTTTTAAATGGCAAACGAGCTGGATTTTAGTCAGGAAATCATCTTTTCTTCCTCTGATAGCGGCATTTCCAAAAAGATTGCAAAAGCAGAAAAGGAGGGAAAGATACGGAAAATTGCCCCACGGATTTACACCTCAAACGTGCGGGATTCAGTGGAATATATCATCAAACGGCACTTTTTTGATATTCTCAAATGGCGATTTCCGGAGGCTGTTATCAGCCATCGGAGCGCATCGGAGCTGCGACCGACCGAAACCGGAAATTTTTTCATCACAAATATTTATACTAAAAAAATAGTTGACCTAAAAGGAATTACGCTCAACGTAGTAGAAGGTAAACCGGCATTGGCGTCGGATGTGAATCTGGGGGGAATTTATGCCTCTTCGGAGTGGCGGTGGGTACTTGAGAATATGCAAGTTTCGAGAAAGAAAGGAGGTGAATCAAAAGTATTTCCCATTGAATATATTGAAGATAAGCTGGAAAAAATCATTATCAGAGAGGGCGAAGAAGGTATAAACAAATTCAGAGATAAGGCAAGAGAAATAGCCTCTCAGCTAAGCTTTTTTGACGAATATGAAAAGCTAAACCGCATAATTTCAGCCCTTTTGAGCACTCACAGCGCAAGCGTTTTAAGCTCCGATTCTGCCAAAGCAAGAGCTACCGGAATGCCTTACGATGCAAAGCGGGTTGAGCTGTTTGAAATTCTATACGATAAGCTGAAAGATTACTATTTCCCGGAACGAATAGATAAGAACACGTCCGAAAATTCGTTCCGATTATTTTCTTTTTTTGAAGCCTACTTTTCAAACTATATAGAAGGAACAAAATTTGTTATTGAAGATGCCAAAAAAATCGTTGATACCGGGGTTGCTATGCCAAGTCGGACAAAGGACTCGCATGATATTTTAGGAACATTTCATATTGTATCCAATAGCTACGAAATGGGCATTACGCCTGCAACATCCGGCGATTTGATTCAAATCCTGAAGCGCAGACATTCGACAATGATGTCAGGCAGAGCGGAAGAAGTCAATGCCGGAGAGCTTAAAAAGCAAAATAACCGAGCCGGAAATACTGCATTTGTGGATTTCACTCTGGTAGAAGGCACGTTGAAGCAAGGCTTTAAGTATTACGCAGCCTTAACCGACCCGATGGCAAAAGCTATTTTCATGATGTTTATGATTTCTGAAGTACACCCATTTACAGATGGTAACGGAAGATTGTCCCGAATTATGGGCAATGCCGAGCTGCTCAAAAGCGGATTGTCGCGCATTATTGTCCCCACCGTGTTTCGCGAAGATTATATAATATCGTTAAGAAAACTTACAAACCGAAAAGAACCTGATGCTTTTATACGCGTCATGGATAAGCTGCAACATTTTTCCAACAATATTTTTGGAGATAATTTTGATGAGCTCAACAGCTACTTTAAAGAAGCAAACGCCTATAAAGAGCCCTCGGAAGGGAAGCTAAAAATAGTAGACCGCTTCATGCCGGACATGAAGTCAGAAGAAATATAAAGCTACGGGTAGCGTACCGAATGGCTTAATGTGTAGCATAGTAAAGCGCTCTCTGGGGGATATTGAGCTACGCGCAAAAATTGTACCTTTGCTGATAAATTATCCCAAAATGTCCATCTTCTTACATCACCACCTAATTCTCGAAGCGAGACAGCTTCATTATACCGGGGTTTTTTTCGATGTACTCCACCGTGGCGTTGTAGCCTGCGGCGTAAAACTCCTCTATCCGGTGAAAATCAAGGACGCTAAACTTCCCCGCCTGCTTAATTTCGATGTAAAAATTGCACAGATGCCTGCGCTGCTCTTCGTTTGCCACCACCACCATGGTAACCGCACGGTGAATTCCCTTGGCTCCTTTGACTTCTTCCTGACTTAAAGTGCGGTCTATGGAGTTTACGCTAATCCCGATGATGTACTTGCAGCTGTCGAGCAGCGGCTCTACGGGGAGGTTGTTCGTAAGCCCGCCGTCCACGTAGGTAAAGTTGCCTATAACGCTCGGCTCAAAGACAAACGGAATGGAGGCCGAGGCTACTATCTTGTCTTTGAGGGAGCCGCTACCTACAATTTCGTACTTGGCCGTGTTGAGGTTGGAGATGCACACGTACATCTTTTTTTGCAGCGATTCAAACGTATTGTTGTTGGGGATGAGGTGGTCGAGCATTTGTTTGATAAACGTAGTGTGGAACAGCGCTCCGTTGAACGATGGCCGATACATTAGCAGGTAGTGCTGCTGGCGCGCAAAGCTGTAAATTCGGCTTACCGGTACGCCTGCGGCGTAAACCGCGCCCAAAATAGCTCCCATGCTTGATCCCGACACGTGGGTGGGAACAATGCCGTAATCCTCGAGCGCCTGCAGCGCTCCAAGGTGGGCAAATCCGCGAGCAGCGCCGCCCGACAGCACAACGCCAATACCTTCTTTCTTGGCCTCGCCGGCCAAGGGAATGTTCAGCAACGGTAGCAGCAGGAATAAAAATTTCCAGCTCCAATTTTTTCTTGTCGCCCGGAGGCGAGATGGTGTAAAAAGATGTTTTTTTGTTTGCATAATGAAATAGGAATTAAGATGTATAATAATTTTTTTTATTTTGAGCTTAAATGCGCTTCACCTCCTTTACGCCATCTATTTTTTGCAGCCTGCCGATGAGGTTGTTGAGGTCTGTAGTGCTGTGCACGTAAACGTCAAATTCATCTTCAAACAGGCCATCGTGGCTTTCGGCGCTGAGGTGGCGAATATTTACGCTCATTTCGCTCGAAATAATTTTTACCAAATCCAGCAGCAACCCCACGCGGTCTATTCCGCTGATGGTTATGCGCGCCAAAAAGGACATCACCTTATGCTCCGTCCACTTGGCGTTAACTATTTTGTTGCCGTGCTGGGAGGCTTCGCGAATGGCAATGGGGCAGGATTTTTTGTGTATCAGTATCTTGTCTTCGGCTTCGATAAATCCGATTACGCTGTCGCCGGGTATTGGGTTGCAGCAGGACGCTACGCGGTAGGCCAGCTTTGAGGGGTCGGTGCCCTCTTTGAGCAGAAAAGCGCGCTTGTTGATGGGCTGCGGGTCGGCTTCCAGCGGCTGCCGGCTGTCGGGAATTTTTTTGCGCTTCCCTGTGCCGAGCAGCTGCAGCTCCATGTAGCGCAGGAACTTGCTTCGGCGCTGCTTTCGCAGCACTTTCTCCACCTCTACCAATTTTAGTATGCCGGAGCCTACCTGACTGAACAGCTCCTGCTTGTTGGTAACGTTGTAGGCATCGGTTATGCGCTTGTAGAGCATGGCGCTGGGCTGCGCCCCAAAGCTCCTGATGATTTCCTCCACCGCCTGCTTTCCTTTTTGAAAGTGCTCCTTGACCTCAGCCTTTAGCGCAATCTTTATTTGGTTTCGCGCGCGCGGTATGGTAGCAAAGCTAAGCCACTCGGCCTGCGGCTTTTGGCTGTCGGCGGTGAGCATTTCTACCTGATCGCCGTTGCTGAGCACGTAGCTGAGCGGCACCAGCTTGTGGTTTACCTTAGCGCCAATGGCCTTGTTGCCAATGGCGGTGTGAATTTCGTAGGCAAAATCAATGGCGGTGGATTTTTTGGGCAGCTTTACCATTTTTCCTTTTGGGGTGTAAACCACGATTTCGGAGGAAAAGAGGTTGAGCTTTAGCTGGTCGAGGAACTCCGTTGCGTTTTCCTCGCTGTTGGCCAGCATTTCGCGGATGCGCGCCAGCCACTTGTCGAGCGCAGCGTCAAAGGGGCTTGTGTCGCTTTGCCGGCTTTCGTGCTGGCTTTTGTAGCGCCAGTGGGCGGCGTAGCCCCGCTCTGCAATTTCGTTCATGCGCTCCGAGCGGATTTGCAGCTCTACCCACCGCCCAAGCGTACCCATAACGGTGATGTGGAGCGACTCGTAGCCGTTGTCCTTGGGCGTGCTTATCCAGTCGCGCAGGCGGCTGTAGTTGGGCTTGTAGATGTCGGTAACGAGCGAGTATATGCGCCAGCACTGCTGCTTTTCGTCCATATCTGCCGCAGGCTTAAAGACGATGCGCACGGCAAACAGGTCGTATATTTCCTCAAACGACACCTGCTTTGTTTCCATTTTTCGCCAGATGGAGTAAACAGACTTAACGCGTCCGCTGATGTCGAAGGCGATGTTGCGCTCGTTGAGGCGCTGCACTATGGGGTCGGTAAAGGTTTTGATGTAGGCGTCGCGCTCCTCGGCGGTAGCGGCGATTTTGCTTTGCAGCTCTTCGTATATTCTGGGAAACTGAAACTTCATGGTGAGGTCTTCCATCTCCGTTTTGATGTTGTAAAGCCCCAGCCGGTGGGCAAGCGGGGCGTAGAGGTAGAGCGTTTCGCTGGCTATTTTTTCCTGCTTGTGGGGCGCCATTGAGCCTAAGGTGCGCATGTTGTGCAGGCGGTCGGCAAGCTTGATGAGCAGCACGCGGATATCGTCTGCCATGGCCAGCATCATTTTTTTGAAGTTCTCGGCCTGTATGGATACGTTTTTGTCGAAGATATCGTCAAACTTGGTAAGGCCGTCAACCAAGAACGCAATTTTTTTGCCAAACATTCCTTCGATATCGTCAACGGTGTAGTCGGTATCCTCCACTACGTCGTGCAGCAGGGCGGCAGCTATGGATTTGTAGCCAAGCCCTATTTCGTGCGATACGATTTTTGCCACGGCAATGGGGTGCATAATATACGCCTCGCCCGACTTCCGGCGCGCTCCCTTGTGCGCTTCGTAGGCCAGCAAAAACGCCTTGTGCGCAACGTTTACCTCTTCGCCCGTAAAAGTGCGCAGGCTGCTGTTCATCATGTCGTAAAATGCCGCTAATGCTTCTTCGCGCTCTATATCTTTTTCATCTGCCATTTAAAGTTCAAAATCAATAAACCACCGTAACCGTTCCTGTCCTTTCCTCGCGCCTCCCGTCTACAAAGGTAATCTTTATATGGTAAATATAGCTACCTTCGGGCACAAAATTTCCGCCATTTTTTTCCTGCCCGCTCCAAGCTTCGGCTCCGGAGTAAACAAGCCGACCGTCGGGCGTGTAGATGTAGAGCGTGTAGCCCTGTACGCACGAGCAAAGCGGCTCAAACCTGTTGCGGCTTTTTCCGGTAAGGGGATTTACGGCGTCGCTGCTCAGCTGTATGGCGTTAGGCATCAACACTTGAGCGTTGACGGCGTTGCACACCTCAGGGGAGCGTACGCGGGCAACGAGCTGCTGCCGGTCGTCGAGCACAAAAGCCTCTACCCGGTAGCACAGCTGATTTGAGCAGATGACGGAGTCGGGAAACTGCGAAAAATCTTCGTCGATAGAAGTAGCCGACGTGCTGCCGACAAATCCGGCAAAGCGCTGCGGCGACGTTCGGTATACATCGTAGCGCTGCGCCTGCCGCGCGCTGTCGCCGCTCCACATCACCATGCTCCACCCAACGCCGGCGGCAGGGTTGCTGAGAACAGCCGGCACAAGGTTGGTAATAGCCGGGCTGGACGCTGCTGCGCGGTTGCAGCCGTTCACCGCCGATATGCGGTAAAACCAGTAGCCGCCATCCGGCTTATCGGTAATGCTTGCCTGCTGCTTGCTGCCAAACTCCTCAAAAACGGTGTACGCGCCGTTTATTTCGGGCGACTTTTCCGCCCAAAAGCGGGTGTACTCCGTTGCCTCATCAATCCGAAAGTGCAGCGTAACGCTTTCCTTTTCGCCCACCACCGAGTCGATGCTGATGTACTGCGGGCGAACGGGCAGCGGTACAAAAATACTCGTAACGTTGGAGTAGCTCGTGTCGCTGCCGTTGTTGTACACGGCGGCCACGTAGAGGTGGCAGGTCTGCTTTTCCTTGGTTACGGGCAGCGCAAAGGAAGTTGCGCTGCCGCTTGTGGCCAGCCACACGGCGCTGTCGGGCTTAAAGGCGCTGCCCCCAACGTGCCCGTAGATATGGTAGCGCACCTCGCCGGCAAAGGATGGCAGCGGGCTTGGCGTTGTCAGGTTGTCGGGATTTAGCTGCTGGTAGTCGCTCCACCGCAGGTTGATGGCTCCGGCGCACTCGTCGAGTACCGCCTCGCTGAGGTGCATGGTGCGAAAAGGCGCCTGATAGGGAGGGTAGGATACGCTTTTGGGTATAAGGCGAATGGTGTATATATTCGGGTTACAGCACGGCGAGAGCATGTCAACAAAGCGCATAACGTGGTTGTCCACCTCCGCCAGCGTATCCATTATGACGTTTCCCTGCCCATCCTCCTTTAGCGTGAGCACCTGAAAACCTTTTATATCCGCCGTATCGCTCATGTTCGGAACGCTCCACTGCAGGTAGTACTTTTGCGTAGCAATATCCACTCCGGCTGCCCGAAAGCTAAGCGAGGCGTCGCTTAGCGCAAGCAGCAGGCTGCTGCCAAATAGCAGCGCAGCTATGGTGGTACAAAATTTTTGCATTGCTCACTATCCTACAATAACGCTCGTCATGCTTTGGGGGTTAAGATATTGTTGCGCCACCTGCTGCAGCCGGGCTGCCGTGGCGCACTTCACCGTGTTGAACAAGGTTTCTGCGTAGCGCTGCGCAAGCCCATACTGCAGGTCTTCGATAGCGCTTTCGGCCAGCGCCCACGGGCCGTCGAGCGAGCGCATAATTTCGCCGCACAGGTGGTTTTTGGCTAACGTCAGCTCGTCGTCGGGGATTTTTTCGTCGCACAGGCGTTGCAGTTCCTTGCTGATTTCGTCCAGCGCTGCCCCGCCAAACTCCTTGCCCACCTCTGCGCCAATGCTCAAGTATCCGGTATGCTTGCAGCTAATCAGCGAGGCAAAAACCCCGTAGGTGTAGCCTTTCTCCTCCCGAATGTTGCGCATAAGCCGCGACCCGAAGTAGCCGCCAAGGATAACCGAGAGCATGTGCACAGCGGCAAAGTCGGGGTGCAGCTTATCGAACAGTACCCGGCCAACGCGCAGCGCACTCTGCACGGCGCCGCTTTTTTCTATCGCAAGGCTTGCCGCCGGCTGACTTCCGGGAGGCGGAATAGCCTCCGGTTGGCGGGCAAAGGGCGCCTGCGGAATTTGCTCAAAAAAGTCGCCGATTATTTTCCGTTCGCGCTCGCCGACATTTCCCGTTGCAACGATAAAGCAGCGGTCGGCTGTGAAGAATGTGCGGTGAAACTCGTGGAGCCACTCGCACGACAGCGCGTCGTAGTGCTCCGGGTCGGCGTAGAGGCCGTATGGATGGTCGCGCCCGTACAGCAGCGCCGGCAGCTGCTCCCGCGCCACGTAGGCAACTCTCTCCTTATCGATACGCAGCTGCTGCTTGCGCTTGGCGCAGTAGGTGCGCAGCTCCGGCTCGGGAAAGGTGGGGTGCAGCACCATGTCGCTCAGCGTGTCCAGCGTTTTTTGCAGGTGCCGCGTGAGCGAGTACACCGTGAGCATGGCAAAATCCTTGTCGATGTGCGGTTCGCAGGAGGCGCCGAGAAAATCAAAATTGTCTGCCACCTGCGCCCCCGAAAATCGCTTTGTGCCCTCGCTCATGAGGGCGAGCGTGGTGCGCGCCTCCAGCAAATGCTGCTGAAAACGCGCCCCCGCCTCAAATACCAGCGACACGCGCACAACATCCTGCGTCCCTGCGCAAATGGTGTGCAGCGCAACCCCGTTGCTCAACGTGCCGACAGCAGGCTGAGCGTAAGGAAGCGCTTCGGGAAGTAATACCGGTGGGGGAGAGGAACGCATAAAGCTACGAATTATTTAGGAGTTAAAATTTTGGGGAAACTTGCAGCGCACCGCTCTCAGCTTTCACCCGTAGCGTTCCCGTTCATCTTTTTTACCAGCCCCTGCAGCACGCTGCCCGGCCCCAGCTCTATAAAGAGGGCTGCGCCGTCGGCCAGCATATTTTGCACAATCTGCGTCCAGCGCACAGGGGAGGTAAGCTGCGCAATCAGGTTTTTCTTTATTGCTTCGGGGTCTGTTTGCGGCTTGGCGTCCACGTTCTGGTAAACCGGGCAGCAGGGAGCGCTGAGGCGCGTTGCCGCAATGGCGGCCTCCAGCTCCACCCTGGCCGGCTCCATGAGCGGCGAATGAAACGCCCCGCCAACGTTGAGCTTTATTGCGCGCTTGGCGCCTGCGGCGGTCAGCTTTTCGCAGGCAAGCTCCACGCCTCTGATGGAGCCGGAAATAACAAGCTGCCCGGGGCAGTTGTAGTTGGCAGGTACCACCACCTCGCTGACCTCAGCGCATATTTTTTCTACCGCCTCGTCGGGCAGGCCAATTATGGCCGCCATAGTCGAAGGCTCCTTTTCGCAAGCCTTTTGCATGGCCTGCGCGCGCTGCGACACCAGCTTTAGCCCGTCCTCGAAGCTCATGGCGCCCGCTGCCACCAGCGCCGAAAATTCGCCCAGCGAGTGGCCCGCCACCATAGCGGGGGTGAAATCTTCCTGCGATTTTGCCAAAATAACGGAGTGTAAAAAAACGGCAGGTTGCGTAACCTTGGTTTGCTTCAGGCTTTCGTCCGTGCCCTCAAACATAAGGTCGGTAATGCGAAACCCCAAAATAGCGTTGGCCTGCTCAAACAATTCTTTGCTCTGCGCAGAGCCGCTGTATAAATCTTTGCCCATGCCTGCATGCTGTGCGCCCTGGCCGGGAAAAACGTATGCTTTCTTCATGTATAGTGTTTTTGCTGTTAAAGTAAATGCAGCCGCAAAAGTAAGCAATTTTATTGCAGATTTCAAATTTTTGTGGTGATGATGGGTGCACCTGGCTGCGCCGAACTTCGTTTCAACATTCCGAGCGGGGAGAAGGGGGGGGGACAACCGCTTGTAAGCAGGGAAGCACAGGGGAATAGAAGCAAATTAAGCATTTTTAATATAAAAACAGCGCCGTTTTTATCAAAACGCAGAGGCGCAGAGTATCGTTCGTATTTGTATAAACCATGAAAAATCTTCTAACCTTCATCCTGACGGCCGCGCTGCCGGCAGTGGACGGCTGCCGGCAGTACGACGACAGCGCTTTGCGCCTAAAGGTGCATCACCTTTCTCAGTATGCCGAAGTTGCTGAATGGTGGGTACCTCGCTGCAACGCCAAACCACGTGGGGTTGACAACAATAGCCCTGCTGTTGCTGAACGCCATGAAGCTGTCCTTTCCGTGGAACTTTCCAACGCCGCTGCTGCCCACTCCGCCAAACGGCAGGCGGTAGTTGGCAACGTGCAAAAGCAGCTCGTTAAAGCAGGTGCCGCCGGCGGTCGTTTTGCGCAGTATTTCCTCTTCCTTGCAGCGGCTGCCGAAGTAGTAAATCGCAAGAGGCTTTTCGTGGGCGTTTACGTATGAGGTAACTTCATTAATATCATCAAACGTCAGTATGGGGAGTATGGGGCCAAATATCTCTTCCTGCATAATGGGGTGGCTTGCGCTCACGCCGTCCACCAGCGTTGGGGCAATGTACTTCTCCGGCTCGTTAACCTCTCCGCCGTAGATGATGTTAACCCCCTGCAGCAAGCCTTTCAGCCGCTCAATAGCCTTTCGGTTTACAATGCGCGGGTAGTGCTTGCTTTCCCGGCAGTTGCTGCCAAACATTTTGACGATAGCGTCCTCGAATTTTATGATAAATTCGCGCTTTAGAGAGCGGTGTATGAACAGGTAGTCCGGAGAGATGCATATCTGCCCGGCGTTGAGCGTTTTGCCCCAGGCTATACGCCTTGCGGCAACGTCAATATCCGCGTCCTTGTCAACAATGCACGGGCTTTTTCCGCCCAGCTCCAGCACCACCGGCGTGAGGTGCTCGGCGGCGGCGAGCATTATTTTTTTTCCAAGCTCGCGGCTGCCGGTGAAAAAGATAATGTCGAAGCGCTGCTCCAGCAGGAAGATGTTCACATCTCTGTTGCCTTGCACAAGCCCGATGTAATCCTCCGCAAAAGTCTCGTTTATCAGCTGCTCCATTACCTTTGCTGCTGCCGGCGCGTAGGGCGAGGCTTTCAGTACGGCGCAGCAGCCTGCCGAAATTGCCCCCACGAGCGCAATCATCATCAGCTGGCACGGAGAATTCCACGATGCAATGACGAGCGCTACGCCCAGCGGCTCGTAAACGACCTTGCTCTTTAAAGGAAACAGCATGAACGGGGTAGCAACCCTTTTGGGTTTAGCCCAGCCCCTTAAATGCTTGATGTGGTACTCGATTTCCTGAAGAGCTCTATCAATTTCGGTCACGTACGTCTCTTCGGGCGACTTGCGCAAATCGCTCCACATCGCGTCGATAATTTTGGGACTGTAGCGCAGTATTGCCGACCTGAGTTTTTTCAGCTGCTCTATGCGAAACCGAACGTCTTTTGTTCTATGCGTTGCAAAAAACTGACGCTGGGTTTCCAGCATTTTTTCGATTGTTGATGGTGGTGTATTATCCATAGTAAATATTCTCCTTTAAAAAAAATAGCTGATTTAATTAACGCCGTCAGCATACCGGACGTATAAACAGGTAAGTAGCGCCTGCTCAATGTAATTTTGGCGCAAAAGTAATACTTTTTTTGGGAATTGCAAGCGCTGGTGGATATGTAGGTACAGAGTAAGAAGCGTTTACATTGCTTGCAGGGTATGGGTTGTAACGCTGTTTTGTTTTAAATATCTTATTATCAACTAAAAATGAACATTCAGCAAGTAGACATTCCGGAAAATCGGAATAATCTTGCTGAGCGCTACCACTTTACGGCCTCCTTTAGCGCCTTGTATCCGCTGCTGCTGGCCCTGAGCGCTTCGCCGTTTTTGAGGTGTACGCGGTACGATTCTTTTTCGTAAAGCTCGATTTTTGCCACCATATCTACGTTTACGATAAAGGAGCGGTGTATGCGGATAAACTGCTGCGGCGGAAAATTTTCTTCAAAGTACTTCATGGTTTTTTCCTTGAGAAAAACGCCCTTGTCGGCGTGCAGCTTGACGTAGTCGCCGTAGGCCTCAACGTAGCAGATGCTGTGCAGCGGGATGACGTGTATTTGCTGGCGGTCTTTTACGGCAACGCGCGTCAGGGCGCCCGGCGCAGCGGGCGCCAGCGCCGGAAGGCTATCCGGCGAGGGGTACCCCGATTTCACCCGGGCAAGCGCCTTTTGCAGCGCCGTGTCGAAGCGCTGCCTCGAGTACGGCTTGAGCAGGTAGTCGATGGCGTTCTGCTCAAATGCGCGGATGGCAAACTGGTCGTAGGCGGTGGAGAAAATCACGAGCGGCGGGTTTTCTACCAGCTCCAGCATCTCCAGCCCGGTGAGCTTGGGCATCTGCACGTCGAGGAAGATAAGCTGGGGGGCTTTTTCCTTGATGGACTTCATGGCGTCAAATCCGTTGTCGGCTTCGCCGATAATCTCTACTTCGGGGTAGCTTTTCAGGTAGTGGCGGATAACGTCCCGCGCAGGCGCCTCGTCGTCAATAATAAGTACAGTCATGCTTTAAACGGTTAAATCGGTGTTTAAATCGGTATTTAAATCGGTGTTTAAATCGGTATTTTTAGCGCAACCACAAATGTACCGTTTTCGACCTTGGTTTGCAGCAGCGCCGAGGCGCCGTAAAGAAGCCGCAGCTGCTCTTTGGTATTCTTCAGGCCGGTGCCGGAGCCTTTGCGCTGCCCCACAGCTTCGGTATCGAAGTTGTTGCTGATTTCGATGTGCAGGTGCTGCATTTTTTGCGCAGCTCTCGCCACAATGCGCACCACCTCGGTGCTCTCGTAAACGCCGTGCTTTACGGCGTTCTCAAACAGCGGCTGCAGCAGCATGGTGGGTATTTTGAGCGGGAGGCAATCCTCCGCCATGTTCATTTCGTACGCGAGCTTGCTGCCAAAGCGCAGCTGCTCTATGGAGAGGTAGCGCCTGATGTTCTCCATCTCCTCCTTCAGCGTGGATATTTCGCGGTGCGTGGCGAGCACCGTGTAGCGCAGGTAGTCCGACAGGGCTACGAGCATCTCCTGCGACTGATTTGCGTCTTTTATTATCAGCGAGTTGAGCGAGTTGAGGCTGTTGAACAGAAAGTGCGGGTTGATTTGCGACTTGAGCAGGTTGATTTCTCCGTCTTTCAGCATTTTGGTGAGGCGGATTTCGTTGGCGGCCTTTTCGTTCAGCTGCTCAATGGCAATGCAGAGGTGGTAAACCATCACAACAATTGCGTACAGCAGCGCTCCCTCAAGCATTTTCCACGGCAGCGAGCTAACCATGAAGTCAAGGTAAACGCCGCTGTCCTTGGCGGCAAAGAGGTACGTAATGGCGTAGCTGCAACCTAAACATGCCGCCAGCATTAGGGTAAACAAAATGCAGTGCGCCAAAATGTTGAACCTCCACGATTTTTTGTCCCACGAGTTGTAGCGGATGGGATACCACAGCGGCAAAAAGCACATGGCAAGCAGCAGGTTAAACGCCAGCGCGTCTATCAGCAGGATGTGAAACGGTATGCGGCTTACGTAAAATGCTACCGATATGTAAACGTCAATAACAATCATCCAGCCCGCCACGTAAACTAAGCGCGACCGGTAAGAGCGGAGTATCGGGTTGATGTTGTTCACAAATTACAATTCTGCTGTTGCGTTGTTAGAATTAAGGCTAAAGTCATGCTGCTAAGGGATGAGAAATAAATAACATATAACGGATGTAAAAGCCGTAGAGACCTCACCCCCGGCCCCTCTCCAAAGGAGGCTGTGTGAAAAGGCGACCGCCTGCTGCTTCCAACGCCGGAGGCGTTTTCCGTAAATAACCCCCAGCTTTAGCTGGGGGAGA
>JAISGH010000031.1 GCA_031263185.1 Prevotellaceae bacterium
TACCACAGGAAGCGTTTTTGGCAGTGCTAAAAATGGAGTAAGCGCATACCTTTCATATAACTAAATCGTAAACGATTATTTATCAGTTGTTTATCTTTTTGCATTTAACGTTTTTTAATAGCAGACTCATTACCTCATTTTTTTCGTACCTATTTCATCGTTTAATGAGGTAATGAAGTTGTTGATATACGTATTAATTCATTGCTACTGAGGTTGTTTTGTAAAAAAATTAGGTAAAACCGAGCGTAGCGAGTTCACGAACACTTTAAAATAAACACGAGTGAGTAAACGAGGTTTCAAACTTTCGCGGAAATGACGATAGGAGGGAGGGAAAGACTCAAAATGAAACTTTCATAGCACCTCAAAAAAAGATTTAGCCAAATCGGCAGTTTGCAGGATTAAAAAAAATGCTTACCTTTGTCGCTCATTTCTCATTTGAAGTACGCTAAATGGTACCATGGCCGAGAGGTTAGGCACCGGTCTGCAAAACCGGTTACAGCGGTTCAAATCCGCTTGGTACCTCAATATCATTTTTTTTTGCCTTTTCATAAGCTTTAACAGGGCAAGGGTATAACGGTACATTTATCGCTTTACCTTTGCCGCAAAAAAATTTAGTGCCGACCAAACTGATAACTACGATGCAATATAATCCGCAAACGTTGCAGCAAATGCTACAGCAAAGCGTAAAAAAATACAGCGACCGCCGCTGTTTTTCGTTTGTTGATGGTCAACCCATCACCTATGCGATGCTGGGAGAAAAAGTTGGCGAAGTTCAGCAGCTGCTCTCCTCCTACTCCATAAAGCCCGGCGACAAAGTTGCCATTTGGGGGCACAATATGCCCAGCTGGGGTACTTCGTATATGGCAATTACCGCCATGGGCGCCGTAGTGGTGCCGCTGCTGCCCGACTTCTCGAAGGTAGAAATCGAAAACGTGCTCAATCACTCCGACAGCAAAGCCATACTTGTTTCAAAGCGCCTGCGCCCAAAGCTGGACGAGCTGAATATCCCCAACGTTGCCACGCGCATAATGCTGGACACGCTCACCGTGTACGCCTCAACTACAACGCCGCATAACGTTCACTACAACGCTCTCCACAACGCCTACGCCGTAAAGCCTACCGATTTGGCCTCCATCATCTACACATCGGGCACAACCGGCAAAAACAAAGGCGTGATGCTTACGCACCGCAACCTGATGTCGCAGCTCCAGATGGTGTACGACCTTCAGCCCGTCGAAAAGGAAGACGTGTTCCTGTCGGTGCTGCCGCTATCGCACACCTACGAAAACAGCCTCGGCCTGCTCACTCCGCTGCTGCGCGGCGCGTCGGTGTACTACCTCGACAAAGCGCCAACGCCAAGCGTGCTGCTGCCTGCCGTAGGAAAAATACGCCCCACCTACATGCTCACCGTGCCCATGATTATGGAAAAAATATTCAGGGGAAAAATACTGCCGCAGCTCAAGGCCAACGCGCTAATGCGCTGCCTCTACGCCATCCCGCCGCTGCGCAAGCTCATGCACCGCAAGGCGGCAGGCAAGCTATACCAAACGTTTGGCGGACGGCTCAAATTTTTTGGCATCGGCGGCGCAAAGCTGGACCCCGTTGTAGAAAAATTTTTGATTGAAGGCAAAGTTTTTCCCTACGCCATTGGCTACGGCCTCACCGAAACATCGCCGCTCGTTGCCGGCGCTACCCCCAGCAACGTGAAGCACCAATCAACAGGGCCTGTGCTGAGCGGCGTTACGATAAAAATCAACAAGGTGTGTAAAAAAACCGGCGAGGGCGAAATCTGGGTAAAAGGGCCTAACGTCATGCGCGGATACTACAAAGACCAAGCGCTCACCTCGGAGGTTTTCAGCAGCGATGGCTGGTTCAAAACCGGCGACCTGGGAGCGTTCGACAGCAAGGGAAACCTCTACATCAAGGGACGGCTAAAGAATATGATTTTGGGCGCCAGCGGCGAAAATATTTACCCCGAAGAAATCGAATCGGTCATCAACAACTTCAGGTACGTGAGCGATTCGCTGGTGGTAGAGCAAAAAGGGCGGCTGGTGGCTATGGTGCGCTTCGACCCCGAAGAGCTGGAGCAAAAGCTGCACGAGCTGTGCGTAGAGGCCGAGCACTACATAGAGCAACTCAAAGCCGAGCTCAAAGCCTACGTCAACTCGCAGGTAAGCCGCTTCTCTCAAATATCTATGGTGGTAGCTCTCCCGTCGGATTTTGAGAAGACGTCAACGCTCAAGATTAAGCGCTACCTGTACATGAACAGCTGAAAGCTCCCGCTTTACTTTGCTTGAGGCTATAGGGACAAAGCCTGAAACGAGCACCTTTCGCTTAGCTGCGGAAGGTGCTTTTTTTGCATTTGCTCCAGAATATTTACGTCGCCGGTGGAAAAAAACTCGTAAGCGGGGTGGGCGGCGGCATGGTCAGCCAGAAGGTTGCGCTGCGCAAGCAGCCGCTTCACCTGCACCGCTACAGCCGGCGCCGGGTTGACGATGACCATTCGCCCCTGCGCCACTTTATCAATGCTGTTTTTCAAAAACGGGTAGTGCGTACAGCCCAGCACGAGCTCATCTACGCGGCTGTCGAGCATGGGTTGCAGGTAGGTACGCAGCAGCGCCAGCGCCTCCGGCGAGTCCTCTCTGCCCTGCTCCACCAGCTCTACCAAGCCGTTGCCCGCCGCAACGTGCAGCTCCACGTTGGCGGCGTACCGCTCCTTAGTGTGGTTGAACAGGCGGCCTTGCAGCGTTCCGGAGGTTGCCAGAATACCCACGCTGCGCGTTTTGCTCTGCTCGGCGGCAGGCTTCACGGCAGGCTCCATGCCCACAAACGGCACGTGGGGAAACAGCTTGCGCAGCGTATCAATGGCGGCAGCTGTGGCAGTGTTGCAGGCCACCACAATGAGCTTGCACTTTTTTTCGAGCAGAAATTTCACAATGTCCAGCGACAGCTTCAGCACTTCGCTTGCAGGGCGAGGGCCGTAGGGGCAGCGCGCAGCGTCGGCAACGTAGCGCACAGGCTCGCACGGCAGCAGCGCCGCAACCTCCCGGAGCACAGACAAGCCGCCTACTCCCGAGTCAAACATTCCAATGCTGTTTGCTGATGGCACGGTTACAAATTTTGAGTTTTTGAGTTTCTACAAAGTTATGCAATTTTTTCTATTCCCCCCGAATATTTTCTCCGAACATCGCTAATAGGGTTTGATTTTAATCCGGATAATTTCTATATTTGTACAAAAATTAAAGCGTATAGAAAGTTAATGGGGTCATCATCATTCCTTTTTGCATTAATACTCACGCTACTTGCCGGATTGAGCACCGGCATCGGCAGCGCATTGGCTTTTTTTGCAAAAAGGACCAACACAAAGTTCCTTTCAACAGCGTTGGGGCTTTCGGCAGGAGTAATGGTTTACGTTTCGTTTATGGAGCTGCTTCCGCAGGCGCTGAGGCTACTGCTGGAAAGCGACAGCGCTTTTCCGAAAGCCTGCGTTGTTGCTGCATTTTTTGGCGGAATAGCGTTTATTTTTTTGATAGATATGCTCATTCCGGAGGCGGGAAATCCCCACGAGGTGCACATGGTGGAGGAAATGCACCGGACCGACCACAGGCAGCTGAAGCAAATCGGAATTCTCATGGCGCTCGCCATTGGCATACATAACTTTCCCGAGGGAATAGCCACGTTCACCTCGGCATACCTCAGCCCCGACATAGCTATTCCTATTGCCATAGCCATTGCAATTCACAACATTCCGGAGGGGATAGCCGTATCCATCCCCATCTTCTACGCCACCGGAAACAGAAAAAAGGCTTTCTGGTACTCTTTCCTTTCGGGAATGGCAGAGCCAGTCGGCGGGCTGATAGGATATTTGTTGCTTATGCCTTTCCTCTCGCCGCTTTCGCTGGGGCTGGTAATGGCAGGGGTAGCAGGAATCATGGTCTTTGTTTCGGTCGACGAGCTGATACCCGCCGCCGAGCGCTACGGCGAGCACCACTACGCCATCTCCGGATTTATTGGCGGAATGGCCGTCATGGCGTTGAGCCTGCTGCTGCTGTAACGCCAGCGCTTCCCCCATCTATTGTTACTGAGGTTGTTCTGTTATGAAAATTAGGGTTGAAGTGAGGTTTTTTTAGGGAACAAACACAACCTCTATTGTTTGTGTGAGCTTACTTTTTTCTACTTTTCTTCTGTAAAAAACTTTTTTCGTTGGGGTGCATTTCAAATTGTCGCTTTAAAATAATCCCGTAAGAATGTGGGGCAGCTGGAAACCTCATTTTTACCTAATTTTTTTTACAAAACAACCTTAGTAGCACATAGTTACATAATATATTCAAACTTCATTACCTCATTTTTTTCGTACCAATTTCATCGTTTTAATGAGGTAATGAGGTTGTTGATATGCGTATTAATTCATTGCTACTGAGGTTGTTTTGTAAAAAAATTAGGTGAAACCGAGCGTAGCGAGTTCACGAACACTTTAAAATAAACACGAGTGAGTAAATGAGGCTTCAAACTTTTGCAAGAATGACGGACGGAGGGACGGAGGGAAAGACTCAAAATGAAATTTTCATAGCACCTCAAAAAAAGATTTAGCCCTTTTCATGGGTGCATTTCAAATTGTCGCATCGATCAAAAAATATTACCTTTGCGCGCATTAAACTATTATTATCGATGACAAAGGAAGAATATTTGGCCATAGCGGCCAGCCACTACGAGGAAATAGAGTCCCTCAAAGAGAAAGATAATTTTTATGATTATGAAAAATCTTTCGACCAAGTATGGCAAGAATTGGGGCGCCTGTATTTGGAAAATCACATGAATGAGCTGTCCTCAACCCGGGATAGACGAAAAAAAACGCTTACCAAATTCGGGGAAATAACCGTTAGCAAATCTCACCCGTATATGCAAGGTGTGGTTAATGGGTTTTCCATCAGTCCGTTAATGCAGGAATTGATAACGTATGCAGGACATTTGGAATGTTATGCAAAGAGTGAGGAGATACTGGAAAAGTTCACTCAGGTCAAAGTCAGCCCATCGCAGGTTTACCGGGTTACGGACTGCGTTGGCGAGTCCTTAGAAGAAGAGGAAAAGCAGGCAGAACGTATCCTTCCCCCGCTATCGAAAGAAGATGTTCTCTACGTAGAGCTGGACGGTTCCATGCTTTGTACGCGGGAGGAAGAGGCATGGAAAGAGGTCAAGCTGGGCAGACTCTTCAAGGGGAGTGACTGCCTGAATCCCAACAGTAATTCCGCTTACTTGTCAGACTCACAATATGTAGCCCATTTGGGAAGCAGCAACGATTTTGGAGAAAGGCTTCAAAAAATAGTAGATTCTTACGGCAGGCTGTATCATCGGCTGGTATTTATCACCGATGGCGCGGCCTGGATACAAAGAATGGATTGCCGACCATTACCCGCTCAGCTGTCCGGTACTTGATTTTTATCATGCCCTGGAACATTTGTATGAATTTGCGGACAAAGCCTTTGCGCATGGTACCGCTGAAAGGAAGCAGTGGTGTGATAAAATAGCGTTTGCGCGGGGTATTTTTGTGCATAGAATGAAGCCTCATTTTTTCAGGGAATAATTTTGATGTACACCGCTACTCTCTTTGCTGCTGAGGCTGTTTTGTAAGAAAAATGAGGTTGGGAATGAGGTTGCAGGCAACCTCATTCCCTCATTTTTCTTACAAAACAACCTCAGTAACAGATAGCTAAAATCACTACTACGCCGTTAGTATCCCGAATTATTTGTTAGCGACGGGTTGCGCTGTATTTCGTTGGCAGAAATTGGCCACAGGAGATGCTTTTCTGCAAAAGTTGCCCCCCATGTGTTCGTAGCGCCAATGACGTTAACCCAGGTAACTGTTCCTTTTTGGGCGGCATCAGCTTGCGGGTACTTTCGGGTACGCTGTATATCGTCCCACACCTTAAATTCCAGCGGGAACTCCCGGAGGCGTTCTGCCCAAACCGCTTCGATAAAATCGTTTTTCGACAGTCCGGACACAGCAGGCAAGCTTGCGCGGGTGCGCACCTGATTGAGGTAGCCCTCGGCCTCCGAGTTTACGCCTTCGGCTTGCGCAATGGCCTCCGCAGCCGTAAGCAGCACCTCCGCATAGCGAATAACAGGCTTGTCCTTACCCGGCTTGGCGCCATTCAGCATGGCATCGTCCTCAAAGTAAAACCAGTTGCAGACAGGAGCTGTCATAGCGGTAGCGCTAAACGTGTAAGTGAAATTACCGTAGAAAGAGTAGAAGAATTGCTTTTCGGCCACGCGAGTATCCGTAGTTGGGTCGTAGCTGTTATAAACGGTTTTGGTAACGCCATAAACGTTTTTCATGATAGCCCAGCTGGTAAACAATTTTCCTTCAGCTTCTCCGGTTGCCGAGTAGGATGGCCACCATCCTCCGTCGGTAATGCCGGCGTTGTACTCTATGGCGTACACAATTTCCGGATTTTTGTCTTGCGTACGCAAAACGTTGTAGGCGCTTGCCTCCGGCTTTGCTCCGTTTGGTACAAGGCTGTGCTGGTTACCGGTTATGACGGCGCGTGCAGCCGCAGCAGCAGCGGCGTAGTGGTCGGCTTGCAGCGGATAGCCGCTCCACTGGAGGTACACGTTAGCCAACACCGCATTGGCCGTAGATTTGGTTACGCGAAACCCATCCGTGAAGACCTCATCTTTCAACCCGTCGGCGGCAACAGCAGCTTTGAGGTCAGCTTCTATTTGGGCATATACTTGTGCGCTCGGCGTACGCCCTACGTACAAATTGTCGAGCGACTCGTAAGGCTCAAGCAGCAGGGGGACATCTCCGAACGTTTTTACCAAGTGGAAGTAATTCAACGCGCGAAAGAACTTGGCTTGCGCCAGCAAGTAGCTTCTTTCGGCGTCATTCAGCTCCGGCGTTTCGGGGATGTACTTGATAGCGTTGTTTGCGCGTCCAATGGCGACGTAGCACGGATCCCATACATCGGCCATGCGGCTGCCAACAGCATTTTGAGGAGTAATATCCAAGCTTTGGCAGAGGCGTACATATAATTCCTGTCCTTTGTATTCGTTGTCGAAAAGGCCGGAGATGTAGCCGCCAAGCATGATGTTGGGGCCTGCGTAGGCGCTGCCGGCGCTGTAGAGCTCCGGAAAACCGCGCCGGTAGAGCGCATTCACTGCTGCGCGCGCATCGTCGGCCTTGGTGAAGTACTGGCCGCTCGCAATGGAGCTTTTAGGATCTTCCTCAAGAAAGTCTGAACAAGACCATAACCCGAAGAGCAGGCAAAGGGAGAACATGCCCAATGCGATTTGCTTTATGTTTCTATATGTCTTCATTTTTTTATGTTTTTAATGTTTTAACTAAAATGTCACGTTTAATCCCAGCGTAAAAGTTCGCGGCTTGGGGTACTGAAAGAAGAAAATGTTCTGTCCCCAGCGGTCGTTCGGATTTGAGGTAGCTTCGGGGTCGTAACCCAAAAAGTCGCTTGAGTGCAGCACAAAAACGTTGCTTACGTTGAAGTAGGCCCTCAGAGCGCCCAGCTTGAGCTTGCTCAGCGTTGGGCTGTCGAACGTGTAGCCCAGCTGGATAAGGTTAAGGCGCAGGTACGAGCCGTCGCACACCCAGCGGGAGTCGGCTTTTGTAGTTTGTACGCCGCCAAAACCATCGTAAGCATTGCCCACGGCCTGCACTTCGGTATTGGCGCTTGTTGGCGTCCATGCGTCGGTAAGGATGGTGCTCAGCCCGTTGGCAATACCGAAGCGGTCTTCGGTAGAGTGCAGAAACTGCTGGTACACATCTACGCCGGCTACAAACTGAAAGTCAACCGAGAGGTCGAAGTTTTTGTAGCGGAGGTTGTTGATGAAGCTGCCGGTGAAGTCGGGAAGCCCCTTGCCCAGAATGGAAGGTTCCTCTGCATGTACCGACACTCCCTTGTCGTTCATTCCCGTCCGCTCGTATCCCCAGAACGACGCCAGCGATTCGCCCTTGCGCAAGATGACCAGGTTGTTGGACACAAACCAGGGGCCTGTCAAAATATCTTCGTCGTTTTCGCCCAGCTTCTCAATGAGATTCCTGTTGTAGTTAAAGTTTAGCGTTGTTGTCCAGCGGAAGTCGCCGGTAGCAACGTTAACCGTATTCAGCATAAAATCTACGCCGGTGTTCGACACCGAGCCAATGTTGTCCATCACCGAAGTGAACCCGGTGGAGTGTGGCACAGGGCGGCTCATCAAGAGGTCGGAGGTGAGCTTGTAGTAGTAGGATACGTCGAAATTCAGCCTGTCCTTAAAAAAGTTCAGGTTAAAGCCAATGTCGAACTGGTTGGTACGCTCCCACTTCAAGTCAGGATTGGCCAGGCGGCCGGGGTAGCTTATTGATGCCCTGCCGTCGTTGATGAGAGCAGTTCCCGATGTTACCGTTGCCAAAGATTGATATACGGGAATTTCGCTATTGCCGGTTACGCCGTAGCTGGTGTGCAGCTTCAGCAGGCTGATAGCCCCCACGCCCTGCATAAAGTCTTCGTTAGAAATCAGCCACCCCAAGCCTGCGGAGGGGAAGAAAGCATACTTGTTGTTTTTTCCGAACTTGGACGAGCCGTCAACGCGCCCCGTTACCGTAAGCATGTACTTGTCGTTGTAGGTGTAGGCGCCGCGCAGGAAGTAGGAGTTCATCGCCCAGCGCTCATACTCCGATTCCGGCGCTTCGGGGCGGGTACCTGCACCGAGGTTGTTTACGCCAAAAAAGTTGTCGAAGTTGTTGGTGCGGATGTAGTCTCTTTGGTACGTACGCTCCTGCCACGACAAGCCGGCCATGAGGTTGAGGCGGTGAGTGTCCCAAATTTTATTGTAGGTCAGGTAGGTTTCTTCCTGCCAGTAGAGGATACTTTGGTCTTCAACAGAAGCGTAGTTTTCAGTAGCCGAAATGTTAACCAGCCCGCTGGGCGAGAAGGTGGAGTACTTGCGGGTATGGTTGTCGATACCCAGCTGTGTCTTCAAATCTAACCCGGGCAGCAGGTGGAACGTCAAAGCGGCGTTACCGAATATTTGGGTACGCTTACGCATACGCTCCTGCACCGTGAGAACATGCACCGGGTTGGCCATACCTTCCAGCCCCAGATTATCAGAAACGCTCCCGTTGTTTGTCCATTCACCGTTGAGCTTTACGGGGATGAAGGGCACAAATTCAATCATGGAGCGGCGCGGCATTTGGTGTCCGCCATCTTCTTCGGCCTCATTACCCCATGTGTGGTTCACCAAAAGATTTACCGACGTAGAAAGCCACGAGGTGGGCTTGGCGTCGTAGGCCATTTTGGCGTTTACGCGCTTCATGTAGGAGTTGAGCAGCAAGCCCTGCTGGTCGGTATAGTTAAGGAAAGCGCCCATGGAGGAGTTCTTGCCACCCTGCTGTATGCTCAGCTGGTGGTTGTGCGAAATGGCCGTGCGAGTTACCTCCCGCTGCCAGTCGGTGTTGTACTTGGCTGTGCCGTCGGCGTTGAACAGGTTGGGGTCTGTGAAGTAATCGGCCTTACTCAGCGAGTAGCTTTTGCCGTAGAGCGTGTTTTGGTTGGACAGCGCCTGCATAAAAGCGTCCTGCCACTCGTTGGCGTCCAGCAAATCCATGTACGAGGCCATTGTGCCCACGCTTACCGAGCCTTGGTAGGATACCGAAGCGCCCTCGCCATCGGTTTTGCCGCGCTTGGTGGTTACCATAATAACCCCGTTGGCGCCGCGCGCACCGTAGATAGCGGCAGAGGAGGCATCCTTGAGGACTTCGATATGGTCAATATCGTTCGGGTTAACGAACTTGAAGTCCTCCATTACTACGCCATCCACCACGTAGAGCGGGTCGGAGGAGGTGTTGATGGTGCTCATCCCGCGGATGATAACGCGCACTGCGCCGCCCGGCTGCCCCGAGTTGGAGAAAATATTGACACCCGAAGCCTTTCCCTTCAGCCCCTCCAGAGCGCCGAACGATTGCTGCTTCAAAATGTCGTCGGCTTTCGCTACGGCAATCGACCCTGTTACGTCGGACTTGCGCATTGTTCCGTAGCCTACCACTACTACCTCATCGAGCGACTGGTTTCCTTCGCTCATCACAACGTCAATACGGGCACGCCCGGCAACAGCTTCTTCCTTGGTGGCCAGACCCAGAAAAGAAAATACCAGCGTTGCGTTGGCAGGCGCAGCGATGTCGTAGCTGCCACCCACTCCGGTAAGCACACCGGTAGAAGAGCCTTTAACCACAACGCTTGCTCCTGCTACCGGCTCGCCGTCGGCGCCGGACACCGTGCCGGAAATGTTGAGGTTCTGTGCGCTTAGCGACCAGGGCAAAGCTACGCAGAGCGCTAACGGCAGCAGCAAGCGCTTCGCACGCCTTGCTACTCCCATACCATCGTTCGCTTGAACAGGCGCGAACTCCGTCCGCCCTATTCGACTTTTTTCGAATAATTTTTGGTACATAATAAATTGTTTTGGGTAAATAAATAGTGAAAAATAAGCGGCAGATTTCCCCCGCTGCTTACTGGGACGCAAAAGGAATAACCTGTTGCAAATGTTTGGATAAGCGTATTTTGGAATGGGCAAGCGTAGGGATAGCGCTACGCCGATGGAAATAAAAAACGAGCAACCATAATATACTATAGGGTTGCTCGCTAAAATAAAAAACAGATAAAGTATTGCAAAAGTCAAGAAAATTACATATGCGTACAACGCAAAATTACGTAACTCGCTGAGCTGTGTGTGTGTGTGTGTGTGTGTGTGTGTGTGTGTGTGTGTGTGTGTGTGTGTGTGTGTGTGTGTGTGTGTGTGTGTGTGTGTGTGTGTGTGTGTGT
>JAISGH010000232.1 GCA_031263185.1 Prevotellaceae bacterium
GCACGCCGGCCGGTACGCGGTAGAAGTTACCAACACATGGGGCTGCATGTCGGAAAGGCGCGGCGAAGCCACGCTCGACGTAAATGGGCTTCCGGTGGTGTACTTTACGGCAAACCGCGCCTGCGAAAACAAGACAGAGTTCAGCGACGTAGAGCCGAGCGGCGGGACCTTCACCGGATGGGGTACCAAAAACGGCGAGTTTATTCCCTCGGAGGTGCGTCAGGGAACGGCGGTGGTTACCTATACCTACACAGCGCCCAACGGCTGCGTCAACAGCGCTACGGCGAACATAGAAATAATTCGCCTGCCCAACACCCCCACCATTACAGCCAACGGCCTGAGCAACAATCTGGTAGAGGTATGTCAGGGCGATATTTCGGTGCCGCTCAAAACCAACGTTGCCGTTGGCTCCGACACCACGTACAGCGTCAGCTACACCTACCAGTGGTATATGGATGGATTCAAGATACCCGACGGGGTAGCGCAGGACTACGTTGCCACCAAAAAAGGCTCCTACGCCGTGCGGGTATGCAACCAGGGGCTTTGCTGGGCAGAAAATCCGAGCATTCCCGTAACGGTGTCCCAGCTTCCGCCGCCGGTGCCGCCGGTCATTGCGGCATCGAGCTTCACTTTTTGCCCCGGCGACCTCGTGGAACTCTTCGTGCAGTCGGAGGATAGAGGATTTTTCCAGTGGTATAAAGGCAACGGCAAGAAGATGGACGAAGTGCAGGGCGAAATAGCCGATACCTACTTTACCGGCGAAGCCGGCCAGTACGCTATGGACTACATCGATGGGTACGGATGCCGGTCGGCGTTCAGCAACGCGCTTACCATTACCGAGCACCCCATGCCCAAGCAGCCCGAAGTTGTCCCGTCGCAGGCAAACCTCTACTCTGGGCTGGACTACAAGCTGCTGGTGAAGTACCCCGAAGCTGGCGATCAGTACGAGTGGTACAAAAACACCCTCTACGCCGACGTTACAGACGCCGCCTTCCCGATAAAAAATTTGAGCGACATCGATACCGGAAGCTACACGGTGAAAGCCTCCAACCAGCAGGGGTGCTTCGTATGGTCGGAGGCCTACCCGCTGCGACTCTCGAGGTCTGACCTGTTTATCCCGAACATCTTCACGCCGAATGGCGACGGCATTAACGACTACTTCCAAATTCTCGGGCTGGACGACTACGTAGAAAACAAGCTGGTGATGCTCAACAAGCGCGGGCAGGTAATTTTTTCGCAGAAAAACTACCACAACACGTGGAGCGGCAAAGGCTTCTCGAATGACATCTACTACTACACGCTGACCTTGAAGCGCGCAGACGGCACATCCCGTACGCTGTACGGCTATGTCCACAAGAAGCAGTAGGAGACGGCGGTGTTGGCGCCGCCGCTCTCCCCCTTTTGCGCCGTCATTCCGAGCGCAGCGAGGAATCTCCTCCTATGCGGCTACCCAAGTGCGGTGGGTGTAAGAGGAGATTCCTCGCTGCGCTCGGAATGACGGGCGCGGCGCGGCGCGGCGCGGCAGGAGGGGCGGGCGCGGCGGGAGGGGCGCACCGCGCCGCGCCGCTACAATTGCCTGAAACAGAATGAGAAAAATTTGCAAAGTATCCTGATTTTTCCTACATTTGCCTGTCTGTTTGCTGAGTTTGCCTCAAAATAAAAAAGGAAATACTTGCAAGATAGACGTTTACATTTAAGCTAATATGAAAGAGAAGATAAAACAAGTAGCATTTTTGCTTATTTTTTGCCTGTGCCTGCCCTCGGCCAAGGGGCAGGTAGTCCCGCGGTACGGCACGTACCACATCCACGGATCGCTGCTCAATCCGGCCTACACCGGCTACAGAGAGTACGTGTACGCCAACGCATTTTACCACCGCCAGTGGGTGCAGCAGACGAGCACCCCCGGCTTTGCCGCCCTGGCGATAGACGGGAGCGTATCCGACGCCGTCAACATAGGCTTTCAGGTAACCGGCGAGTACATGGGGCTGGCCAGCATGGTCACCTTCGCCGCCTCCTACGCCTACAGGATACAGCTGTCAAGAACATCCGACCTGAGCTTTGGCCTGTCGCTTGGCGCCATGTATAGCGGCGTGAGCACAGGCGACGAAAAAGCTGTTATGCCGGAAGACCCCACGCTGCTGGAGCTCTCGGGCAAGGCAATTCCCAACATAAGCGCAGGCATTTACTACGGCTCCCGTGAATTTTACGGGGGTATTGCGATGCGCAACCTTTCGGGCAAAAGCCGGAGCGAGCTGGAGCAGGCTACCAGCTTTCTGCTTGCGCCGCCAGGGAGCATCGCCGCAACGCTGGGCACGTTTATACCCATCAACGAGCGGATATTTTTTCGGCCTTCGCTCATGTGGCAGGACAACTTTGAAACAACTTCGTACATTGACGCCACGGCAGCCGTTATTTTTTACGATAAATTTTGGCTGGGGCTTAGCGTCCGTACCGACCAGCCGTTTGGGAGAACGCCCACGCAGGGCGGCGTTGGCGAAGCCTACTACTCCGCAGCCATCCTGGGCGAGGCTTTTGTTACCGACAGGATCACCGTGAGCTACGCCTACGATATGGGGCTTAGCTCATTTAGCAGCGCTTACTCCGGCGGGCATCAGGTTTCGATAGGTTACTACCTTACGCAGTACAAAAACACCCCCTACAACTACAAGTATCGCTTCAAAAGCCACTACAAAAGCGACATTTGCCCGAACTGTATTACCTACGGCCGACCCGACCGGCAAAAGCTGCGCTGAGTACTACAGCATAGAATACGGATAGAACGTGGGTCAGCCAGAGACCTCATTTTACTCACTCGTGTTTATTTTAAAGTGTTCGTGAACTCGCTACGCTCGGTTTTACCTGATTTATCTAACAAAATAACCTTAGTAGCAAATAGTTACATAATATATCCAAACCTCATTACCTCATTTTTTTTTGCGGCATTGAGACCTCACCCCCGGCCCCTCTCCAAAGGAGAGGGGAGTCGGTACACGAGAGTAGCTGCGGCGGCGCTGCTCCCCACCGTATGCTTCAGCATACGGATTCAGCATACGGGTAGGCGAGGCGATCATCCGCGTGTCGTGGAACATGGGAGCGAAAGCCACTACTCCCGGCACCATGCCAAACCCCGCGGGCGGCACGATGATCGGCAGCTACGACAACGGCTACGCCCGAATAACGTTCATTCCCACTCCATGATGAAAAATTATAATCCCAAAATGTCCATTAGCGCATACTTTAGCACAGCCCAATTGACGCTTCAAGAAAAGCACCTGCCACATCAGGTAACTTTTTAATGGACATTTTGGGATAATTACATCATTGAGGGAGGTTTTGCTGCAAATTTATGCCGTTGTAGCCTTTAATTCTGCCAAAGAAGTTTTTTACTTCTCGCCGCAGAGGTTTTTTTCGCTAAATTCTCCCAAAGCGCAGTACTTGGCGTACAGCTTCATGTACGCCTCGTGGCGCTTGCCGTCGGGCGTGTAGCTCGAGGCAAATCCTTGCGCCATGGCCTGCTGGGCATCCTCGACCTTGGCGTAAATGCCGGCGGCCACCGCTGCAAACATAGCGGCGCCAAGGGCGCAGGCTTGCTCCGTTTTGCAGACCTTGATGGGCATGTTCAGCACATCGGCAAGCGTTTGCATCACAAACGGCGATTTGAGCGAAATGCCGCCAATGCCCGTAACGCTGTCAATTCTTATGCCCGCGCTGACAAAGCGATCTACAATAGCCTTTGAGCCAAAAGCGGTAGCCTCCACCAGCGCGCGGAAAATGAGCGGCGCTGTGCTGCCTAAGTTCAGCCGCGTAATGCTGCCCGTGAGCTGCTGATTGGCGTAGGGGGTGCGGCGACCGTTCAGCCAGTCGGTAGCAACGATGACGCTTTCCTCAACCGGAATTTTTTCGGCCTCCCTGGTCAGCGCGGGAATAATTTCGTTGGCGACCTCCTCTACCAGCTTCCGGCGCGTTTCCTCGTCCACCAGCTTGGTCTTTGCCAAAATATTTTCAACGGGAAACGCCAGCACCCTCCTGAACCACGCATACACGTCGCCAAAGGAAGACTGGCCTGCCTCGAGGCCCACCATACCCGGAATGACCGAGCCGTCCACCTGCCCGCATATTCCGCCGATAGGCTCGCTGCGCATCTCATCGGGCTTTACAACCATAATATCGCAGGTGGATGTGCCGATGACGCGCACAAATGTGTAAGGCTCAATTGCCGCCCCCACGGCGCCCATGTGGCAGTCAAACGCCCCCACGCCAACGGCAACGGTTTCGGGCAAACCCAACTTATCGGCCCACTCCTTGGTTATTGTACCTGCCTTGTGGTCGCTGGGGTAGGTTTTGGCGTAAAGCCTTTCCCGGTACTTGACCAGCAGCGGATCTATGGAGAGGAGGAATTTTTCCGAAGGCAAACCCTCCCACAGCTCGCTCCACATGGCCTTGTGCCCGGCGGCGCATCGGCTACGCGCCACTGCCTCCGGCCGTGCGCTGCCCGTGAGCAGCGCCGGAAGCCAGTCGCAGTGCTCTACCCACGAGTAAGCAGCGCGGCGCACCTCAGCGTCTTCGCGGAGTATGTGCAGCGCCTTTGCCCAAACCCACTCCGAGGAGTAAACGCCTCCTTCGTAAAGGGTGTAATTTACCTCCCAGCTTTTTGCCGCCGAGGTTATTTCCAGCGCTTCGGCAACGGCCGTGTGGTCTTTCCACAGCACAAACATGGCGTTGGGATTTTCGGCAAACTCAGGAAGCAGCGCCAGCGGAGTTCCGTTTTCGTCGGTCAGCGCAGGTGTGCTGCCGGTGGTGTCGAACGAAATTCCGGCCACATTTGCAGCCACCTCCGGCGCGCACTTCTTTAGCGACTCTTTGATGGTTTGCTCCATTGCCTCCACGTAGTCCAGCGGGTGCTGGCGGTAGCGGTTGCTCTTGGGGTCGCAGTATTTTCCCTCCTTCCAGCGCGAGTAGTAGTGCACAGCCGTAGCCATTTCTTGTCCCGTAAGGGCATCCACCACGATAGCGCGGCACGAGTCCGTGCCGTAATCTAAGCCAATAACGTACTTCATAACAGGTAAAAAAGTAAACAGGTAAAAAAGTAAACAGGTAATATGATTATACAAATCCAAAAAAATTCAGCTAATGGAAATATCCGCCGAAGCCTGTTTTACTGCAGCGCTTTGTTCAGCATGTAGTAAACCTCGTTGAGGCGCAGCTCCTTTTTAAATTCGGAGATGGTAGTGCTGCCGTCAATGGTAACCATTTCGATGTCGGCAATTTCGGCGTAATCCTCCATGTACTCGCGGGTGAGCGGGAAGCTGAAGGCGGTGTGGTGCGTTCCGCCGGCGTAAATCCACGCGGAGGCGCCTACCTCGAGGTTAGGCTGCGGAATCCACAGGGCGCTTGCCACCGGCAGCTTTGGCAGCGCCGCCTCGGACTTGATAACGTCCACCAGATTTACAATCATCCGAAAACGGTTGCCCATATCTACCACCGTAGCGGCAACGCCTGCACCCTCGTGCGCGGTGAACACTAATCGTGCGGGGTCGGCCTTGCCGCCAATGCCCAGCGGGTGCACCTCCATGCGCGGCTTTGCGCCTGCAATGCTTGGGCAAATTTCGAGCATGTGCGCCTGCAGGATGGCGCCTTTCCCCTTGAAGTGGTAGGTGTAATCTTCCAAAAACGATGTGCCGCCCTTCAGCCCGTGCGCCATGACCTTCAGGGTGCGCACCAGCGCGGCGGTTTTCCAGTCGCCCTCGGCGCCAAATCCGTAGCCGTCGGCCATCAGGCGCTGCGCCGCCAGCCCCGGCAGCTGGTTGATTTCGTGCAGCGCGTCGAAGTTGGTGGTGAACGCCTTTGCTCCTTTTTCTTCGAGGAACTTGCGCAGCGCCGCCTCTATGCGCGCCGCCTCGCGCACCTGCGCGTGGTCTTTTCCGCCTTTTTTTGCGCTATCGGCAAAATCATACTCCTTTTCGTAGGCAGCAACCAGCTCGTCCACCTGCTTTTCGCTCACCTGCTTCACCTCGGCGGCGAGGTCGCCAATGGGGAAGTAGTCCACGTGGTAGCCCAAGCGAATTTCGGCGTCTACCTTATCGCCGTCGGTTACGGCAACGTTGTTCATGTTGTCGCCAAAGCGAACAATGCGCATATCCTGCGCGTCGGCCCACGCTGCCGCCACGCGCATCCACACGGCAATACGCTCGTGCACCGACGGGTCTTGCCAGTGGCCAGCTACCACCTTACGGTTTTTGCGCATGCGCGAAACGATGTGGCCAAACTCGCGGTCGCCGTGGGCGCTTTGGTTGAGGTTCATGAAGTCCATGTCGATTTCGCTCCACGGTATTTCTTTGTTGAACTGCGTGTGCAGGTGCAGCAGCGGCTTTTTGTAATCCTTGAGGCCGTGAATCCACATTTTGGCGGGCGAGAAGGTATGCATCCACGTGATGACGCCCACGCAGCCGGCGGCGGCGTTGGCGGCGCTCAGCGTGGCCGTAACTTCGACCGACGAGTTTACCGTCCCCTTGTACACCACCTTTATGGGCAGGTTGCCCGACTTGTTAAGGCCCGCCACCATCTCGTTGGAGTGCGCGTCCACGTGCTTCACGGCATCGCCGCCGTAGAGCAGCTGCGCTCCGGTTACAAACCAGATTTCAAAATTCTCAAAGCTAAAGTTTTGCATAGTAAAAAAGGATTTTATAGTTGAACAAATTAAATAGGAACTCGCAAATCTTTGCCGTCCGTAGGGACGGCGTAAACGCTCCTACAAATTACCAAAATCGCAGTGCTTTATTTTGGTAATAATGCGCTGGCCGCTTCGCGCCAGCAGGTCAACGGCAGGCTTTAGCACCAGCCCCTCGGCGTCGTAGTCTTTATTTTCGGCAATGGTCGATTTGAAGCCTTTCTTTACGAAATCTACGGCCTCCTGCAGCGTTCCGTAGCCGATAACAGGCACAATGGGGATGTCCAGCTGCTGCGCCAGCGCTTCGCAGTCGGATCGCTTGAGCCACCAGGAGCCTATTCTAATGTCGAACAGGATAAAGCCCACGCGCTTGGCCATGTAGTTGCCGCCCTTTTGGATTTTCATGCCGTAGCCCTCACCGTAGAGCGTAATGCTGGTTTCGCCCTCACCCTGCTGCTCAAAAACTTGCCGCAGCAGCTCCGGCGTAAATTTTTCTTGCAGCATTTTCAGCAGGTGCTCCGGCATATCGGCCTTGTCGGTACGCCCGCCAAAGAGCACCTGCTCGCCGTCCCAGTGAACACGGATGTTAGTGCCGTCAATTTTTTCCGTCCACTCCCAGCGGTTATCCTTCAGGTACTCAAACTCAGGCTGCGACCATTCGCCGACCATCATTCGCTTGCTGCCAGCCATATCGCGCTTGTAGATAGTATTGATTTTTTGGTAGGTTGTCATCATTTGTTGTCATCATTTGTTGTTATCATTTGTTGTCATCATTATTTTTTTCCAAACACGACTGCGCTTTGCCCGCAAGCCCTGCAAGGACGGCGCTTGCCGGAACCCACTTCAATCGCTTACTTTTATCCATGTTTCGTTAAAAGAATTATTGCTACCTCTCAGGTAAAGGTATTGTCCTTCTATTCTGTAAGAGAATTTGAAATTCTGCGACAGCATGTGCTTTATTCCCGGATTGGTATAAATGGGTGTTTCCGTCAAGCTGTCTTTGTCCTGATAAGTGATTGTCCCGACAAAGTCGATGAAAGTTGTGTTGTTGCTCTTGTCGACTTCCAAAACGACATACGAGTTTTTTACGTAAACTTTTTGCCTTACTTGAGGATTTCCGGTGGGTTTTCCGTCGGGATTGCAAAGTTCCCACCTGCCGGTAAGCAGGTCGTTTCCTTTGGGATTATTGGCTTTCATTGATTCGTTAATACTGAAAATCAGTCCGATTGCAAGAATTGTTGCTACTAATTGCTTTTTCATGATTCTTTATTTTTTACTAATTATTGTTCATTGTCTGCCCTGTTGCCTACAGGCGGAAGCTGCTACAAATATAGCAAAATCGGAAAAAAACAGCGCAAGCTTGTGGAAAAAAGTTTTACAATCGCCAAAAGTTTTACCCGAAAAATCCATTTAGGGATGAGAAATAAATAACATATAACGGATATAAAAGCCGTAGAGACCTCACCCCCGGCCCCTCTCCAAAGGAGTGGGGAGGCTGGCGCCGAATTGCATGTCCCTCTCCCCTCTCCTTTGGAGAGGGGCCGGGGGTGAGGTCTCTACGGGATGGCATAACTGTTATATCTTGTTTATTCGTCATTACTCAAAATGAAATTTTCATAGCACCTCAAAAAAAGATTTAGCCAAATACAAATAGGAGCATTTCAAAGGGTGTATTTCAAATTGTCGTATCACGCCGCAGGCGTAGTGTCGTGTCGTTCATCAAATGTCGGATAAATTTGGGTGTTAAACCTGAAAGGTTGAATATGAATAACCCCCAATGAAG
>JAISGH010000229.1 GCA_031263185.1 Prevotellaceae bacterium
TGGGGGCAACCCCTACGGGGTTGAGTGCCAGAGGTGTCGACCTCTCCCCCAGCTAAAGCTGGGGGTTATTTACGGAAAACGCCTCCGGCGTTGGAAGCAACAGGCGGTCGCCTTTTCACGCAGCCTCCAAAGCTCGTTGTAGAGACGTGGCGCGCCGCGTCTCTACGCAGGTATGCTGCAATCCGTATGCTGCAAACCCCGCAGAGCCTGCCCCGAGCGTAGCCGAGGGGGGCGACACTTTTATATCCGTTATATGTTATTTATTTCTTTCTTATCCCTTAGTGCATAAATGAATCATAGCACAAATATTTTCAGCTTTGCGCATGTCGCTTTAGCGGCGCTGCTTTGCGGTTGGCTTTGCCTTTCCTGCTCCCAAAAAGCGGTAGTATATCTCCGGAGACAATTAACAATTAATAATTAATAATTTAGGGATGAAAAATTATAGCTTATATGACGTTGGATATTGAGCATAGTCCGCTTTTTTTGCTGCCGGAAGTACTTTGTCCGCCAAAATTGACTACCTTTGCCGCCGAATTACCATCAAGGGGTGCCCCGAAAGGCTGAGATTAAACCCTTACCACCTGATGCGGGTAGCGCCGCCGTAGGAATGATAAATCTTCTCCTTTGCCCCGAGCAAAACCTACCCCTTGATTGGCCTAACATTGCCCTAACAGCTGATTTGACATGAGCAAAGCAAAGCGATACCCGGCGGCGCTGACCGTTGCAGGCTCCGATAGCGGCGGCTGCGCAGGCATACAGGCCGACCTCAAGACGTTCTCGGCCATCGGCGTATTCGGCGCATCCGCCATTACGGCTGTCACGGCGCAAAATACGCGGGAGGTCAGGGCGGTAGAAGCGCTGCCGCTGTCGGTCATCCGGCAGCAGCTGGAGGCCGTGCTGGACGACATCGCCATTGACGCTGTCAAAACCGGCATGCTACCTTCGCCCGAAATCGTAGAGGCGGTTGCCGCCGCCATTGACCGCTACCGGCTGAAAAACGTCGTCGTTGACCCCGTCATGGTGGCCACCAGCGGCGCCCGCCTGACGTCGGCCTCCGTTGCCGACACCTTCCGGCAGGCGCTCTACCGGCGGATAAGCCTCATCACGCCTAACGTTCCGGAGGCTGAGGCGCTCTCCGGCGTGCGCATCCGGACGGAGGATGATTTCCGGAGAGCGGCAGAGGCGCTGCTCGGTCAGGGCTGCCCTGCGGTGCTGGTCAAGGGAGGGCACCTGTCGTCCGCCTGCTCTGTGGATATACTCTTCCGGCAGGACAAGGAGCCGGTTGTCTTTTCGTCGCCCCGCATAGACACCGCCAACCTGCACGGAACGGGCTGCACGCTCTCGTCGGCCATTGCCGCGTACAGGGCGCTGGGGCTGGAGTGGGAAGCCGCAGTAGCGGCGGCAAAAACCTACGTTACCTCCGCCATACGGCACGGCAGCGGCGTGGCTACCGGAAAAGGGTACGGGCCGGTAAACCACTTTTTTGACCCGAAACCGATGAGAAATTTTGAATTTTGAATTTTGAATGCCTGACGGCGCAAAAGAAATTTTGAATTCTGAATTTTGAATTTTAAATGCCTGACGGCGCAAAAGAAATTTTGAATTTTGAATTTTGAATTTTGAATGGGTGCATTTCAAATTGTCGCTTTTGCTCATTCCGTAGGAATGAATCGCTCGGTAGAAAAGGCAACGTTCCGATGGCTGTTGGCATCCCGTAGGGATGCATCCCTACGGGATGCCAAAGAGGAACGCCATTCGTGTTTTCTACCGAGCGAATAATCCCTACGGGATTATTTAAAGCGACAATTTGAAATACACCCCCTTTGAAATATTTTTGGGGCGTTTTTCACCATTTTTTGTATCTTTGCCTCCCCATGTGATTTTCCTGCATGGCTTCCGTCTTCGCTCCGCAAATCGTAACTATAATAAAGAATGGTATCGGAAAAGAAATACGCAGAAACCCCCATGATGAAGCAGTTCTACACGTTCAAGGCTAAGTACCCTGACGCGATGCTGCTTTTTCGTGTGGGCGACTTTTACGAAACGTTCGGCGAAGATGCCATCAAATCGAGCGAAATTCTTGGCATTACGCTCACGCGCCGCGCCAACGGTACGGCCTCCTTTGTGGAGCTGGCGGGCTTTCCGCACCACGCCATCGAAACGTACCTTCCCAAGCTTGTCCGCGCGGGGCAGCGCGTGGCGGTGTGCGACCAGCTCGAAGACCCCAAGCAGGCCAAGGGCATTGTGAAGCGCGGCATTACGGAGCTGGTTACGCCCGGCGTTACCGTTAACGACAACGTGCTGGAGAACAAAGAAAACAACTTTTTGGCTTGCGTAAACTTAACGCCCGCCGGCGCCGGCGTAGCGTTTCTGGACGTTTCTACCGGCGAATTTTACGCCGCCGAGGGAAGCCTTAGCTACGTGGACAAGCTGCTTACTAACTTTTCGCCCAAAGAGGTGCTCTTCGAAAAGGGCAAGGAGGACACTTTTATCGAAGCCTTTGGCGCCAAGCACTACACCTACAAGCTGGAAGAATGGGCTTTTGCGCAGGAAGCCACGCGCGACAAGCTGCTCACCCACTTTCAGGTGCCGTCGCTCAAGGGCTTTGGCATCGACGAGCTGAAAAGCGGTGCTACCGCCGCCGGCGCCATCCTGTTCTACCTTGAGCTCACGCAGCATACGCAGATAAAGCACATCGCGCAGATTGCCCGCTTAGACGAAGACCGCTACGTGTGGCTCGACAAGTTCACCGTGCGCAACCTTGAGCTGTTTTCGTCGGCAAGCGAGGGGGCGCGTACGCTGCTAAGCAGCATTGACCGCACCGTGTCGCCCATGGGCGGACGGCTGCTGCGCCGGTGGATATCGCTCCCGCTCAAAGAAATTCAGCAAATCAACGCGCGGTTGGACGTGGTGGAGTACTTCATCAACCACAAGGAGCTGAGCGACGAAATGGCTACGCTGGTGCGCGAGGTGGGCGACTTGGAGCGCATTGTCTCCAAAGCCGCCGTGGGGCGCGTCAACCCGCGCGAGCTGGTGCAGCTGGCGCGGGCGCTGATGGCTATTGAGCAGATAAAAGCGCTGTGCGCCGGCGCCGGCGAAAAGAATTTTGTCCGCATAGCCGAGCAGCTCAACCCCTGCCGCAGCATCCGCGAGGATATCGAAAGGCAAATCCTGCCCGAGCCGGCAGCGCAGCCGGGGCGAGGCCCCATCGTAGCCGACGGCGTGAGCAGCGAGCTGGACGAGCTGCGCAAAATTATGCACGGCGGGAAAAATTACCTCCTCGAAATTCAGCAGCGCGAAGCGGAGCGCACGGGGATACCATCCCTCAAGATTAGCTTCAACAACGTTTTCGGCTACTACATCGAGGTGCGCAACACCCACAAAAGCAAGGTGCCGCCGGAGTGGATACGCAAGCAGACCATAACCTCGGCAGAGCGCTACATTACGGAGGAAATCAAGGGTTACGAGGAAAAAATTCTGGGGGCGGAGGAAAAAATTCTTACGCTGGAGCAGCAGGTGCTCAGCGCGCTGGTGGTAACCCTGCTGGAGTACGTTGCCCCAATCCAGCACAACGCTACGCTGGTGGCGCAGCTGGACTGCCTGCTGTGCTTTGCCTACATTGCCGCCAGCCGGAGTTACTGCCGCCCCGCGCTCACCGACCAAAACGCGCTGCACATAAAGCAGGGCAGGCATCCGGTGATAGAGCAGCTGCTGCCCCCCGGCGAAACCTACGTTGCCAACGACATCACGCTCGACGACAGCGAGCAGCAAATCATCATCCTCACGGGGCCAAACATGGCCGGAAAATCGGCGCTGCTGCGGCAAACGGCGCTCATTGTGCTCATGGCGCAGGTGGGCTGCTACGTCCCCGCTGCCGAGGCAACGGTGGGCGTAGTGGACAAGATATTTACCCGCGTGGGCGCTTCGGACAACATCTCGCAGGGCGAATCGACGTTTATGGTAGAAATGCAGGAGGCCGCAAGCATACTCAACAACCTGTCCGGCAAAAGCCTGATACTGCTCGACGAAATTGGCCGCGGCACAAGCACCTACGACGGTATTTCGATTGCCCGCGCCATGGTGGAGTACATCCACGACCACCCCACGGCAAAGGCAAAAACGCTTTTTGCAACGCACTACCACGAGCTCAACGAGCTGGAGGATGCGTTTGCCCGCATCAAAAACTACAGCATCGCCATCAAGGAGGCGGGCAACAAGGTTGTATTCCTGCGCAAGCTGGTGCGCGGCGGCAGCGCCAACAGCTTTGGCATTCACGTGGCGCAAATGGCGGGTATGCCCAAAAGCGTGGTGGAGCGCGCCAACAACCTGCTGAAGGAGCTGGAGCAGAAGGGTACGGAAACGCCCGATAAAGGCGCGGCAAAGGCAAGCGCAAAAAAAGTCAGGGACGATGGCGTACAGCTCTCCTTCTTTCAGCTTGAAGACCCCGTGCTGCTGCAAATTCGCGACCGAATCAAAGCTACCGACGTAAACACCATCACCCCCCTCGAAGCGCTCAACAAGCTCAGCGAAATAAAAAGGTTAGTGGGGCAGTAAATCCATTTTTTTTAGCAAGCAAAAAACACATGATAGACCAGGCCACCATAGACCGCATTATGGACGCTGCCCGCATCGAGGAGGTGATTGGAGACTACATTACGCTCAAAAAGCGCGGCGTAAACTACACCGCCTGCTGCCCGTTTCACAACGAAAAAACCCCGTCGTTTTCCGTCTCGCCCGTGAGGGGTATCTTCAAGTGCTTTGGCTGCGGAAAGGCCGGAAACGCCGTTACCTTTGTAATGGCGCACGAAAACCTGACCTACTGGGAGGCGCTCAAGGTGGTGGGAAAAAAGTACGGCATTGAGGTCAAGGAGCGGGAGCTCTCGCCCGAAGAGCAGCAGCACAACAACGACCGCGAGAGCATGATGATTACCGCCGCCTACGCGCAGAGCTACTTCTCGCAAACCCTCAACAACCACGTTGACGGCAAAAACATCGGAATGGCCTACTTTGCCGAGCGCGGGTTTACGAAGAGCACCGTCGAAAAGTTTCAGCTGGGCTACTGCCTCGACAGCCGCGCGGCTTTTTCGTCCACCGCCCTGCGCGACGGCTACAAAAAGGAGTTCCTCGTAAAAACAGGGCTATCCGTCGAGCGCGACAGCGGAGAGCTGGTCGACCGGTTTTTTGGCCGCGTCATGTTCCCCATACACTCCGTCAGCGGGAGAGTCATCGGATTTGGCGGGCGTACGCTCAAAACCGACAAGTCGGTGGCCAAGTACGTAAACTCGCCCGAAAGCGAAATATACCACAAGAGCAACACGCTCTACGGGATATACTTTGCCAAAAAAACCATGATGAAGCTCGACAAGTGCTTTCTGGTGGAGGGCTACACCGACGTTATTTCAATGCATCAGGCGGGTATCGAAAACGTGGTGGCGTCGAGCGGAACATCGCTCACCCAGGAGCAGATACGCCTCATCAAGCGCTTTACGCCGAACGTTACCGTGCTGTACGACGGCGACGCGGCGGGAATAAAGGCTTCCCTGCGCGGCATCGACATGCTGCTGGAGGAGGGGCTGAACGTAAAAACGCTCCTGCTGCCCGACGGCGAAGACCCCGACTCCTTTGCCCGAAGCCACAGCGCTACCGAATTTACGGACTTCATCGGCAGCCACGAGGAGGATTTTATCTCCTTCAAAACAAAAATCCTGCTCTCCGACTCCAAAAACGACCCCATACGGCGGGCTGAGGTCATTACCGACATCGTGCGCAGCATTTCGGTTATCCCCGAGGCCATTCCGCGCAGCGTATACATCAGGGAGTGCAGCAAGCTCATGGATATTGGCGAGGACGTGCTCACCGGAGAGGTGGCCAAGCTTCGCCGGCAAAACCTGTACGGCGGCAAGACGGCAGCGGCAAAACCCGCCGTCGCCGCGCAGCCCGGTGTCGCCGCTGCCGATGGTGCTGCGCCGGAGGAAGCCGTCCGCACGCCGCCCATTCCGGCGTTTGTAGAAAACGTCTTTTGCCGCGAGCAGGAGCGGGAAATTATCTACCTGCTACTCCGGTTTGGCAACAGCGCTTTTTTTGACACCCGCGTAAGCGCCTACATCATCAACGAAATTGCGGGCGAAGACCTGAGCTTTCAGAACTTGGAGTATCAGCAAATTTTTGAGGAGTACAAAAAGCTGCTCGAAGCGTCGGACACGGTGGACATACGCCACTTTATCAACCACCCCGACCAGCGGCTGTGCGAAATGGCCATCGACCTGCTCTCCCAAAAATATACGCTTAGCAAAATCTGGCGGCAGCCCGAAACCTCCCTCGCCGACGAAGACCGCCTGCAGGTGGAGGTACCCAAGGCCATCAACGTGTACAAGTCAAAAATCGTTACGCAGGCTATGGTGCGCCTTTTGGCAGAGATGGACGGCAAGAGCAACCCCGAGCAGGATGTGCTCCTGATAAAGCTTGGCGAGCTGAGCAAGGTCCGGACAAAGCTCTCGGAAATGCTGGAAAGGCCGGTATTTTAGAAGCGATTAAAAAAAATCAAAAGAACTCTCTCTCTCTCTACTACTCCTCCCAATCCACCTCCACCGCCGACTTCTGCTTTTTGGGGTCTGCTTTTTTGGGTTGAGGTTTGGGTTTGGGTTTTTTCTCCGCTTTTTCCGTTGCCTCCAAGTCGCCGTAATCTTCGTCCCATTCTACGGTAACCTTTTCCTTTTTTGGCGTGGCCACCGGCAAAGATTTGCCGCCGGCCTGCTCTGCGCGCAGCAAGTCTTTCACCTCCTGAACTTCGCGCTGCATCTTTTTCCCTATGTTTTTGCTCCACTCCTGCCGGTCGTGCGCTACCTCGGTTACGCCGTTTTTGCTTGTGAAGTGCAGGAACAGCTTAGCCTTGCCTTCCTTTATCGGGTTTTCGATATTTTTTTCTTTTCTCGATAGCAGCTCGCTAACGTATAGCGTTATGTGGTAGTCAAAGTCGCCCTTGATCTCCTGCGTTCCGGCAATGAGTACGTTGAGCGCCGTTGAGCGTACCTCCATTTTGGGTATGGTAATCTTACCCTTTTCGAGGCTGAGGGTATTTTTCAGGGCAGAGAAGCGCACATCTTGCAGCAGCGATTTTTTCAGGTAGGCCGATAGCGGCTGAATTGGCTCAAATCCAAGCAGCCTCCCGTTGTTTATGGTGAAATCGATGGTGGCGCTCAGGTTGTCGGCGTCTAAGCTTTCTTTGCTGATGTTTGCGGCGAGCGTGATAGAGCCGTCGCACTTGCCCTGCATGCTGCCGGGCTTTACGCCGAAGTTTTTGTGCAGGTAGGGCAAGTTTTCCAGCTGCACGCCGTTAAAGAGCAAATCGCAGCTCAGCCGGTTGCTTTTGCCCGCCGGCATGTACAGCTTTACGTCGCCGTTCAGCGTACCGCCAAAAGCTTCGGCTTTCAGGTTGTTGACCATCAGGCTGCGGACGTTGTAGTCAACAACGCCGGAAACGTTCCTGTAGGGGTGGTCAAACAGCGCAACTTCGTTGGCTTGCACGTTAAGGTAGGCGTAAACGTTGGGGCTAAGCGCCGCGCTGTCGTTTTGCAAAAACAGTTTATCCAAGTTCAGGCGCTTGGCGTTCAGCTGGCCGCGCACTTTCAGCGCAGCCGCCTCCTTTTCGCCCAGCAGCGCCGGCAGGTAGCCCTGTACCGCCCCATCGAAAGTGCACTCGGCGGCCTCGCTCGATATGTTGAGCTGCGGCAGGAGTGCGCTTTTATCTGCAGAAAGTCGACCGTTTAGCGTATATACCTCTTTTTGCAGCAGCGCCTTCAGGTTGCTCACGCTTGCCTGTACGCTCAGCGCCTCAATACCTTCGCTGCTCAAGCTTTTGGCGCGTACTTGCGCCTGACCCTGCACCTGACCTTTGGGCAGGCTTGCTATTTTTAGCGAAGCAACGTCGCCCGAAAAGCTGGCGTTGACGTCGTACTGCGGCGCATTGAAGTTGCTTACGGTTGCGCTGCCGCCAATGCGGAAGCTGCGGTGGTAAACCTCATCGCTGCTCACGGTGCAGGTGTACGATTTCGGGTCTTTTGCGTCGCGGCAAGCAACGCTGTAGCGCAGCTCCTTTACGGCTATCGCTTCCATATCTTTGAGCTTTACCTCTGCGCTGCGTACCGTGCCGCTCCCTGCGAGGGCAAAGGTGCCTTTCCCTTTCAGGCTTCCGGTGAGGCGAACATCAGCGCTGGCGCGGCCGCTTAGCCGTTCGGGTGCGCTGAACGCTGCATACTTTTGGGCTTGGCTGATGACGTTCTCAAGCGACAGATTTTTTCCGGTAATGCTCATACTTAGCTCTCCGAGGGGGCGAAAAGCTACGCTACCCTTGGCCTCCAGCGCTATGCCGTCTATGCCGAGCTTGCTGCCGTCGATGGTTGCCACGCCCTGCGCAAGGCTACCCTTAGCGTCAAAGGAGAGGCTTGTACGGGTCGCCGGCTTTTGCCGGCTTGAGATTTGCAGCGTCAGCAAACCTTTTGTATGCAGGTTGAGCTTTTCGTTTTCTTTTTTTTCCACGTCGGCGCTCAGCGTTTGGATTTCTATCGCTACGCTGCCGCTTGGGGTATTCTCTACGCTCAGCAGGCAGCGCTCCAGCTGTATCCGGCTCACCTCGCGCAGCAGGTCTTCGGTGTCGGGCATTTGGGGAGCGGATTTGGGGGGCGAATTTTGGTGCTGGGCCAAGCGTAGCTTGAGTTGGCTGTCGCTCACTACCAGCTTTTTTATCTTTATTTCCTTGTGCAGCGCAAAGCTTAGCAAGTCCACCTCTACGCGCAAAATTTCTGCCCGCAGCTCAAATTTTGCGTTGGCAGGGTCGTTGCCTCTGCTGCTGATGTCAACGTCGCCAAAAAGCAGCGAGGTGTTTCTCAAGTTTAAGGATAGCGTAACGCTTACATCTTTTGATGTAAAATCCAGCTCGTTATTTTGGGCTACAGCTGCTAAGGCGGCCTTTACAATGTCGTTGCGGTAAATGACGAACAGCGCAACGCTTGACACCGCAAGCAGCGCTAACGTACTGAGCACTACGATAAATATCTTGGCAACGCTTTTCATAAAACGCTTGTGGTACTTCATTTTAAGATTTTTTTTTTGCGAAAGTATAGAAAATAACGCTATATTTGTACCAAAATAATATAAAAAATCAGATAAAATGGGAAAATCACAGGAGGTTGAAACGATTTCAAACGGGTTTAACCGCATTTGTGCAGGTACTACCTTTACAGGTAATATTTTGGCGTCGAGCGATATTCGCATTGACGGTGTGCTGGAAGGTAACGTTACTACCAAGGGAAAATTTGTGGTAGGCGAAACAGGGCATATCAAGGGAGATATAATCTGTAAAAACGCAGATATTCTTGGAAAGGTTAACGGTAAGATAGCTGCAAGCGAATTTCTCGCGCTGAAATCTACCGCAAATATCACAGGCGACATTACTATGCCGCAAATCTGCATTGAGGTAGGAGCCAAATTTGTGGGTTACTGCAATATGGCCAACGGCGCCGGCAACAGCAATAGTGGCCACAACAGCAATAATGGCAATAACGGTAACGTTGCCAAAGGTAAGGGGGTCATGATTTCTTCGGACGCTAACCCCAAATAGCCCCCTTTTTACTTTTATCCCCCATGCACACTTTCTCGTCGCTCTCGGAGCGGGTTACCCGTGCGATTGATAGCTTGAATTTTCCGCAATCGCCGGAGTTCCTGTACCGGCCGGTGCGCTACGCCCTCCTGTCGGGGGGAAAGCGCGTACGTCCGGCGCTGCTGCTGCTGTGCGCCGATATGTTCCTGCAAAAAATAGAGCAGGAGCATATTGACGTTTCACTGGGGGTAGAGTTGTTTCACTGCTTCACGCTCATCCACGATGACGTTATGGATAAGGCCGACCTGCGTCGGGGGCGCCCCACGGTGGTAAAAAAGTGGGGAGTTAACACGGCCATCCTCTCCGGCGATGCCATGCTGATTGAGGCCTACAAGCTGGTGTGCCGCGCCGCCAACGCCAGCGCGCTGCTTGCCGCCTTCGGCAAGGCTGCCACCGATGTTTGCGAAGGGCAGCAGCTCGACATGGATTTTGAGCAGCAGCCTGCCATTACGGAGGAGCAGTATTTTGCCATGGTGGGCAAAAAAACGGCAGCGCTGCTGGCCACCGCCGCCGCCATGGGTGCGCTGGCGGCCAAAGCTCCCGCTGCCGACGTGCAGCGCCTTTACGGCTTTGCCCATAGCTTGGGCATGGCCTTTCAGCTTCGGGACGACTACCTTGACGTGTACTCGGATGCTGCCGAATTTGGCAAGGTTACGGGCGGCGACATTACCGCAGGCAAAAAAACTTTTCTATTTGTAAGCACAGCGGCGGCGCTGCGCGGGCAGGAGCGCGGCGAATTTTTGCAGCTCATGCAGAGCAGCCACCTTCCGGCGGACGAAAAAGTGCGGCGGGCAAAAGATTTTTACGGCAAGGCTAACGCGGCGCAGCGGCTAAAGGATACGGAAAGCAAGCTGCTCGACGCTGCCATGCAAAATCTTGCGCTGGTCAACGTGCCGCGCGAGCGAAAAGAGCCCCTCACAAGCTTGGCGCTGACGCTGCTGCAAAGAACAAAATAGCCGCAGCAAAGCAGCAAAAGCCTTACCGGAAGCGGGAGGCTGCTGGTTATTTTCCACAAATTTTTAGGGTGCATTTCAAATTATCGCGCTGTGCTACTTCGCGCCGTCATTCCTCACTGCGTTCGGAATGACGGCGCGAAGTAGAGAAGGAGGGAAGAAAAAAGAGGGAGGGGGGTGTAGCGTAGCGCGACAATTTGAAATGCACCCGATTTTTTCGGAGTATTAAAGAAAATGTTGTGCCTTTGTAGCCGTAATATTTACTATTAGATTATATTATTAGATTACCATTTTATGTAGCTTGCAGGAATAAAATATACGAAAGATGTGGATGGCCAAAACCGATATGTAGAGGTTGACTTGGATATGTACGGCGATAACCAATTGCTCGAAGATTTTTTGGACGAATTGGAGGCAATGTCGCGCAAAGGAGGAACCTACTTACTCTTTTGATGAAGTAGTAAAAACCGAATTTGAGCGAAGAGGACTAAAATACGATGCATAAAGTGCCTCTGCTCCAAAATTTTTTAATCGCTCTATCCAGCAGAAAGTTTAAGTATTGCTCTTTCCTGTAAAAATATTTTGTACTTAAAATTTAGAGAATTGGGGCTAAATCTTTTTTTTGAGGTGCTATGAAAATAGTTTGTAACTCGGTAGTTAGGGTACAGATAGAATGTGGGGCAGCTGAAAACCTTATTTACTCACTCGTGTTTATTTTAAAGTGTTCGTGAACTCGCTTCGCTCGGTTTTACCTAATTTATCTTACAAAACAACCTCAGTAGCACATTAGCTACATAATATATCCAAACCTTATTACCTCATTTTTTTCGTATCTATTTCATCGTTTTAATGAGGTAATG
>JAISGH010000087.1 GCA_031263185.1 Prevotellaceae bacterium
ACGTATTGGAATAACCGCTAAATTACTAATAACCAGCGAATTACGCAAATATTTTAACGCAATTTACTAATTAATTTATTGATTTTTAATGGATTAAACTATTTTATAACGAAGTATTGAACTCCTAACTATGGTAAAATTTTTAAGGCAAAAAATCATTATAATACCTCTCTTTCTCTCCTGCTTTGCAGCAACGGCGCAGCAGCCGACGAAGGAAAGGGTCAGCACGGACGAAAAAAATCAGGCGGCGCGTACTGCCAATCCGGGCAAAGATCAAAGCGATAAAGGCAGCAGCGCTACGCTGCAGCGCATGGAAGTCCTCTGCGAGGTAGAGGGCGCAACCATCAGCATTGACGGAGCAGCGCACGAGCCGTTTACCGATGGAAAATTCAGCAAGCTGCTTTCCTACGGGAGGCACCGCTACGCTGTGGAAGCGCCTATGTACCATCCGGTGAGCGGAGAAAGGGAGGTAACCGCGCAGGCAAGCCTATCCATCGTCGTTAAGCTGAAGCCCAACTTCGGCAAACTGACCATTAACACGCAACCCGAGCAGGGCGCAGACGTGTTTATTGACGACGTGAAGCACGGGCAAAGCCCTTTGGTTGTTGAGCGAATTGGCAGCGGAAAGCACACAATTCGTGCAGAAAAGGCGCAATTTTTGCCTGCAACGCAGGAAAAAAACATAACCGCCGGCGCTGAGGGAACCCTCACCCTGAACATGACGTCCAGCTCGGCCCTCATTACGATAACGGCAAGCGGCAACGCGGATATTTACGTCAACGACGAAAAAATGGCAACCGCGCGCTGGAGCGGCAAGCTCGCCCCCGGAAAATACAAGGTGGAAGCGCGCAAGCCGGCGCACCGCTCTTCGACCGCTACTCTTACGGCGCAAGCCGGCGAAAAAAAGGCCATTGCGCTTGCAGCGCCAACCCCCATGTACGGCTCACTGAGCGTGAAAACCGGAAAGGCGCGGGCAGCCGTTTTTGTTGACGGCAAACGATACGGCACAACGCCCACCACCGTCAAAAGAGCGCTTGTAGGAAGCCATGACATTGAGTTGCAGGTAAATGGATACAAAACTTACAGGCAAACAGTAGAAATAGAGGAGGATACAATGCTGGCGATGGACGTTGCGCTGGAGAAAAAAGATACAACAGGTATGCTGGTCATTTCAGCCAATACAAAGGCCAAAATATCGATAAATGGAGAGGAGAAGGGGTACACACCCATTACGATAGATAGCCTCCCGCCAATGAGAACAGAGGTGCTTTTTACGGCAAACGGGTACAGGCCGTTAATAGGGTCAGGGGTGGTTGCGCCCGGAAAAACTAACGTACACGGCAAGCTGGATATGATCCCCGTAATACTGCTGGACTACACCATGTCTCCGCCAACTTCTTACCTCGGCTTTTCAGCGGGGTACTGCAAAAATTGGGGAGGGTATCTCCAGTACAGAGCCGACTGGAAAATGGAGGAAAGGGTCAACCTGACGAGGATAAACGAGTACTTTAACGGCGGTCAAAGAAGATACTTCAGGATGTCCGCTACGGCAGGCGGCATACTGCGGCTTTTTGACTTCTTGTGGGCTTACGGCGGCATGGGCTACGGAAAATATGGAGCGGTATACCAAATGGGCGAAAACAGGGCAATGTACACTGCCGGACTTATCAAAGGGCTCGAGCTGGAATTCGGCGCCAAGTTCAAAGTGTGGAAAATGGTTTCCGTTTCGGCAGGCTACAGCACCATTGCCTGGTCGGACTTCGGCGAGCTGCATTTTAGAGTAGGATTAATGATACCAATACCGGAAGATTTTTAAATCAAGAGAAAAAAAAACAAGAGAAAAAAAACAAGAAAGAAAGTCATGAAAAAATTTTGTATAGCGTCGCTTTGCATATCGCTGCTGCTGCTGCTGTCGTGCGTGCTCAACTTGCCCGACCCCATTGGCGAAGATATGGAAAAATTTATGCCCCATATCAAATACGCCAAGCACAGCATTTACTTCGACAGCAGCCAAGTGAGCCGCGATGAGGTTATCAGCAAAGGAGATACGATAGGATTGCAGGTGTGGCTAAAAAACATCGGCCTGAGCGGAGCAGATTACGTGAAAGCCACCTTTTCTACCACCAGCGAATATGTTGAGAAGCTTACTCCTACAACGGAGGTAAAGTACGGCAATATTCCCGCCGAAAGTTTCAAAATGGTGAGCCGCGATGGCTACAGTAGCAAGCAATCTGGCTACACTATTCAATTTGTAGTATCCGACACCACCCCTACAGACACGCAAATACCCATCTGCATTGACATAGCAGGCGCAACCGACAGAACGTGGAAGGATACTTTCAACATAACGGTATTCTGACGTATAGGGATGCGCCCCCCCCCCAATCGCTTCGCTTCATTGGGGGTTATGCATATTCAACCTTTCAGGTTGAACATCCAAAAAAAATTTCCCAAGCTTGCATTTCAAATTGTCGCTTTTGCTGGGTGTATTTCAAATTGTCGCTTTTGCTCATTCCGTAGGAATTATTTAAAGCGGCAATTTGAAATGCACCCCTCTCTTTCATATTTATTTTGTTTTGCCAAAATAATTGATAACTTTACACCATGTTTTGCGTTACGTTTTGAAGTACGCTGCAAGCTTAAATGAAATCAAAACGCCAACAAATAGTAAGTATTCATTAGAGTTTATATTCAATAGATGGGTAGCGTACCAAAAATGATTTTGTTGCAACGGCGATGGGCGCTTGCGCCGTCCCTAATGGGACGGCGCACCCTTCAAAACTGTTATATCTTGTTTATTCGTCATTATTTAGGGATGAAAAATAAATAACATATAACGGATTAAAAGTTGTAGAGACCTCACCCCCGGCCCCTCTCCGAAGGAGAGGGGAGGCTGACGCCGAATATCGTGTCCCTCTCCCCTCTCCTTCGGAGAGGGGCCGGGGGTGAGGTCTCTATGGGATGACACTGTTAACTGTTATATCTTGTTTATTCGTCATTATTTAATTAAAAAACTTGTCAGCTATGAAAATGCAATTTTTTTCTTCAGCCTTAACGGCAACAGGAAAGACGAGGATTTCGTCGATTGCTTATGTAATTTTGTCAGTATGCTTAATGGGGATTTTGTTTTCCTGCGGTGATACCGATGATGCTCCGGATGAGAATACTGCTCCGGGTGAGAATGTTGCCCCCGGCGTGAGCGTACCAACGCCTCTGAGTCCGGAATACGGTACGGGGCTGGTAAGTAAAGCCGTACAAAAGTCTTTCCATGCACATTACGCGCAGGCTGTACAAAAATCTTTCCATGCGCATTACGCGCAGGCGGCCAGAGTGCGTCCTGTGGCTATAAAAGCCGACGACGCTATCCATTACCCGTATGACGCTATCATGGTCGGGAAAATCTTTCGTTGTACTGCCGACACGTTTAGCGCTCCCTCATTCGATAAGATCACGGAATTGTATATGGCCGATTTTGGAGTAACGGGGCCTGATATTAATATTGGCGAAAATTTGCTCATCATCAAATATGCCGGTGGCGAATACAGCTGCCTTTTAAACGGTGGCAGCCTTAGCGAAGAGGTATTCAGCTCGCACAAGCAGCTAACGGATAGTGCAATAGTAAAAGAATTTACATATCCGTACTATAATTTCTTCGTCCGTCATAATGGGAGCAAGGATTACTACCTCGGCGTTACGGTCAAGCTTTCTCCGGAAGATACGTGGAAAGACAGACCGGAAGAATGGTTTCCCCTGAACGACCCCGACGAAGTTGATGCTAACGATGTGTATTCGCTGGATGAACTTTTAGGTTCTCCCAGCTCGTAGCCTCATTTTAAGGAAGTTGAATTTTTATGGAATATATACGCGGCTCATTTTGACAAAATTTAGGTGCATTTGCTGAGGATTTTGCGGCAGTAGCTTTTTTATATCGCAATATTTTCATACCTTTGCCCTCCCAAAAGTCAAAAGCCCGGATGGCGAAATTGGTAGACGCACTAGTTTCAGGGACTAGCGGTCGCAAGGCTGTGCAGGTTCGAGTCCTGTTCCGGGCACTTAAATTAAAGCTGTACAAAAGCCCAGATGGCGAAATTGGTAGACGCACCACTTTGAGGGGGTGGCGCCGGTTACGGTGTGCAAGTTCGAGTCTTGTTCTGGGCACTGAAAAAAGTTGTAATGCGCTAACTATTGTGCGTTACAGCAACGCAAAGGCAGGTTTGTCGCAAAAAATACTTTTCATTGACAAATCGGCAAGGATGTTTTTACTTTAGGCGCAACATATCATGAAAAACAACCTCCGGCTTCTTTTCCGTAATTTCGCTGCATTTTTCCGTCAGGATTTCCACCCGTGGGCGTACGCCTATACGATTTTGCTCGTAGCGTGCAGCATTGTGCTGATGTACTGCACAGCGTGGGGCGAGAGGTTTGAGCTCGGGTTGACCCCGTTTGGCAACATCTACGCCAACCATATACTTCGCTACGCAGGGCTTTACTTTCTGGCTGCCGTTCCGTCGCTTGTTTTCAGGCGCAGCTACGCAGCGCTGCGCAGCCCGGCGTTTTACGTCAAGGCGCTTTTGCTCATGCTGCTGGTCAGCTTTACCGACGCCTTTTCGTGGCGCGAGGCGCTTGATTTCAATGGCTACTCGTCCGCCGAAAAATCATACGTATTCAAGGTGATGTGGCGTATGCGCAACCTCATGTTCGTCTTCCCTGTGCTGCTTGCGCTGCGCATTTTTTTCGACAAAAAAGTAAAAGGCCTGTACGGGCTTTGCCGCGGCAACCACCACGTAAAAGCATACCTGTGGCTGTACGCTGTGATTGTTCCGCTGCTTATCTTTGCCTCGTTCACCGACGATTTTCTGTCGTACTACCCCACCTACAAGCCGTGGATTTTTAAGGATGTTTTCGGCCGCCCGGAATGGCTCAACGCGCTGATGTTTGAAACCGTTTACATGGCAGACTTTGTGATGGTCGAGCTGTTTTTTCGCGGCGCTTTGGTCATCGGTATGGCGGCGATGCTTGGGCGCAGCGCTGTGCTGCCTATGGTGACGGTGTACGTGGCGCTGCACTTCGGGAAGCCTGCGCTGGAGGCCATTTCGGCCTTGTTTGGCGGGTACTTTCTGGGGGCGCTGGCGTTTCAAACGCGGCACATCTGGGGTGGGATTATCATCCACATGGGCATTGCGCTGCTGATAGAGCTGCTGCGGTTTTTTGAGCATTACGCCCTTGGCGTAGGTTGAAGTCGCCTCGCCGCCGGCCTCTTGCAGCGCAGGGGCTACCGGTGCAGCTGTCCGGTTTTTATTGCCTCCGCTACCTCGTTCATCAGCCAGCGAGGGGTAGAGGTGGCGCCGCACACGCCTACCGAGCTGCAGCTCTCAAACCACGCCGCCTGCAAATCGTCCCTGTTCTGCACCATGTAGCTGCGCCCGTTGACCTCGCTGCACGCCTGATAGAGCTCCTTGCCGTTGGAGCTGTTGTAGCCGCTCACAAAAATTATCACATCGTGCTTCCGCGCAAACCGGTGCAGGTGCGGCTTGCGGTGCGATACCTGCCGGCAAACAGTGTCGTGCGCCTCAAACAGCAGCCCCTGCTGCAAATGCTTTTGAATTTCGCTGCAAAGCAGCGCAAACTGCTCCAAGCTTTTTGTTGTTTGCGAGTAGAGGATGATGGAGCGCGAAAAATCCAGCAGGTGCAGCTCGTTTACGCTTTCCAGCACTACGGCATCGCCCTTGGCCTGCCCTACCAAACCGTTGACCTCGGCATGTCCCCGCTGGCCGAAAATTACCAGCTGCGCGCCAAGCTCCCTTGCCTTTTTGTAGCTTTCGCTGATGCGGCTCTGCAGGCGCAGCACCACAGGGCACGTAGCGTCAATGAGCGTAATCTCGTTTTTGGCGGCAATCTCGTAGGTCAGCGGCGGCTCTCCGTGTGCGCGAATGAGCACCGTTACCCTGCGCAGCAGCGCAAGCTGCTCCCTATTGATTACCTTTAAACCTTTTGATTTCAGCCTGTTGACTTCAACGCTATTGTGCACTATCTCGCCCAGCGAGTATAGCTCCATGCCGCTGTCAAGCAGCTGCTCTGCCTTTTCGATAGCCCTGATTACGCCAAAGCAAAATCCGGATTTTTCGTCCACCTCTACGTGCATAGCAATTGTGAATTGTGAATTGAGAGTTGTGAATTGAGAGTTGAGAATATTTGCACAAATATACCAAAATAATTGCTTACCTTTGCCAAAAGTCGCTCACGGTTCAACATTCACGGTTCACGATTCAACCCTTAACTTTCTACTCTTAAATTGGCTACTACCAGCATTGCTTTCATACTAAACCCGACCTCAGGCGCAAAGCAAAAGCGAGATTTGCCCCTGCTAATTCGCCGCTTTTTTTCGTATAGCAAGGGGTTTCGCGTTGCTTTTTACCGTACCAAGTTTGCCGGCGACGCAACCGTCATGGCAAAAAAGTTTGCCGATGAAGGCTACGATACTGTAGTGGCCATTGGCGGCGACGGCACGGTAAACGAGGTGGCGCAGGCGCTGACAGGCACCAACACGGCGCTGGGGATTGTGCCCATCGGCTCGGGCAACGGGCTGGCGCGCCACCTGCACATCCCAATGAACCCCGTCAAAGCGCTGCAGCTTATAGCCGCTGCCAAAACGTGCAGGGCAGACCACGGGCTGATGAACGGCGTACCTTTTTTCTGCACCGCCGGCGTTGGCTTCGACGCGCTGATAGGCGCTTTGTTTGCGCAAGCTTCTTCCCGCGGTTTTGCCACCTACCTGCGGCAAATTTTGCGCCAATTTGTGTCGTACCAGCCCGAAGAGTACGACCTTACCATTGACGGGGAAATAATCCACCGCAAGGCATTTTTAGTTACGTTTGCCAACGCCTCGCAGTGGGGCAACAACGCCTACATTGCGCCAAGGGCCAGCGTTCACGACGGTGCGCTGGATGTGGTGGTGCTGAGCGAATTTCCGCTCTACCGCGCACCGGAAATCGGCATACGACTTTTTACCCGACAAATAGACAAGCTTCGCTACATCGAAATTTTCAGATGCCGCTCCGCCTCCATAGACCGCGCAAGCAGCGGCTACACCCACTACGACGGCGAGCCTTCGCACGCCGGCAAGCACATTGAAGTAAAGGTGTTGCAAGGTACGCTAAAGATAGCGGCAGGGGCTGAAAACCACTAAAAATTATTATCATGAGAAAAGTAAAAGCATTTATTGAACGCGGCAACGACGGCTCGTATGGCGTGTACACCGACTTGAACGAGGATAGTCTGACGTACGGCATAAACGGCGGCGGCGGCACCGCTAAGGAAGCGATAGCCGATTTCTACGGCGCGTACGCCGATATGAAAGCCTACTACCAAGAGATTAGCAAGCCGTTTGAGGAGGTTGCGTTTGATTTTCGCTACGACGTGGCTTCGTTTCTGAGCTACTACTCCAAAGTCCTGACGCTGTCGGGGCTGGAGCGGCTGACGGGGGTAAACCAGCGCCAGCTGGGGCACTACGCCAACGGGGTAAGGCGCCCGCGCCCCGCAATGGTGAAGCGAATAGAGGAGGCGCTGCATGCGTTTTCGCAAGACATAGGTCAAGTGCATTTTTCCGCGTAGCGCTCGTCTCACTGCGCTAAGGCTTATGATTACAACATCCTGCCTGCCCCGTCATGCAAGTGGCGGGGCTTTTTTGCAAGGCTACACGGCGCAGGCGGTCGCTGATTTGAATTTTGGAAAGTTTGCCGCCAAAACCCAAATACTCGCGGTTAATGGCAATGTCTATATCCTCCGAAAAACGCTCTATCAAATTCCAGCATTTGCTTAATTGAAGTACCTATAGCATATACTTGCTCATTTTTGTAACATATTTATCAATTATATGTTACAAAATTCGGATGTAAAGGTACAGCTTTTTCTGAAGCAAAAAGCGAGATCGAAAAAAATTTGCAAAAACCCTGCAAAGCGATAAGAGATTTATGAGCGCGACAAAATAACGTCAAAAGGGGTTGGCAAAAAATCTTTTTTTCGAAGAAAAAGTTGTTTTTGGAGAATAACCATTAAAAAAATGACGTCCTGTCTTGAAAAATTACGCCTCCAAACTTCATTTTCAGCCTTATTTATCTAACGGAGCAACCTCAGCAGCAGATTATTAAAAAAAATTCATCAACCTCGCTATTTTATTTTTTGCAATAAATTTCGTCGTTTTGGTGGGGTAATGAGGCAACTGTAATGTGTGATAATTTATTAATTTTGAGATTATTACGTTGAAAAATCAAGCGAAAAACGGGGCGAAAAATTATTCGTAATTCCTAATTCGTAATTCCTAATTGACCCGATTTTGCGCCGAGTTTAACATTCAGGATTGATATATAATATATTGCTACACAGCATGTAATGTGGTTACCTTAGCGTAAAAAATGAGCTTTGCTTGCATTTGTGGCGTACGTTTCTATATCTTTGCGGGTGTCTACGATGCGGGTTTATTTATCAAGAAAAAAGGTAAAAACTTGTAAATTTTCCGGCAGAGGCTACTCTAATCTTTAGAGACCTCACCCCCGGCCCCTCTCCGAAGGAGAGGGGAGTCGGTACACGAAGGGAGCTACAGCTGCGGTGGCGCTGCTCCCCACTCCTTTGGAGAGGGGCCGGGGGTGAGGTCTCAATGACGAGCGGTATTCTTCAACTCTTGATTTGCTTTAATTATTAATCATGCGGCTATTTGCTAACGCCATGAGCCAAACGCTACAAACATACGCCAACGCTAACGGGCGCTCCTGTGAGCTGCTTGCCGGATTGACACGGCAACCGGCAATGGGCAGCATGTATATAGATGGGGCAGGCGCAAGGGCAGGCGCAAGGCCAGCCCCAACCACACACACACACACACACACACACACACACACACACAGCTCAAGCAGTTACGTAGTGCGGCCTTACCATACGTAAATTTTTCGATTTTTGCAATACTGCGCATCTTTTCTTTTTTGATGAATGACCGAATACTGCGGCCGTTCATTTTTTTTGCCTCCACCGCTAAGCCGCTACCCCTGCGCCGGGGCGACGCACAGCGCACCTCCGCAACGCTTGCGGCGGCTTCGCTTTCTTTGCACCCCAATGAGCGGCAGGGAACTCCGGCTGCTTATTTTCTGTTCTCCATATTTATTTACCTTTTTAAACAAGTTATTATGAACCAAAAATTACTCGATCAAAGTCGAACGGGGCAGATAGCGTCTGCACCTGTTCAAACGACCGGTGGCGCAGCGGCGGCAAGGTGCGCAAAGCGCTTGCTGCTGCTGCTAACGCTTTGCGCAGCGTTGCCCCGGTTAGCGAGCGCGCAGGAACTCAACATCTCCGGCACCGTGCTCGACGGCAACAGCGAACCGCTGGCGGGCGTGAGCGTGGTGGTCAAGGGCAGCACGCGCGGCGTGACTACCGGCGCCGGCGGCGACTACAACATTCTGGCGGCAGCCGACGCTACGCTGGTGTTCTCGTTCATGGGCATGTCCCCAAAGGAAGAGCCGGTCAACGGGCGGGGGCGCATTGACGTAACGCTCAGCGAAGACGACAAGGCGCTGGAGGAGGTAGTGGTGATTGGCTACGGCACCCAGCGGCGCGAGGCGGTGACAGGCTCGGTGGCCTCCATGAGCGGTGGTCAGCTCTCGGAGATTGCCTCCGGCAACATTACGTCGGCTTTGCAGGGGCGCATGGCGGGGGTAGAGATGTCGCAAACATCCTCCAAGCCGGGCGCCGCAATGCAAATCCGTATTCGCGGTACGCGCTCGCTCACGGCCAGCAACGACCCGCTGGTGGTGCTCGACGGGATTCCGTTTGCCGGCTCTATCGGCGACATTAACCCCAACGACATCAAGAGCCTTGACATCCTGAAGGACGCCTCCGCAACGGCTATCTACGGCTCGCGCGGCGCAAACGGCGTGATTATGGTTACCACGTTCAGGGGAAGCATGGGCACTGCCAAGCCCCAAGTGAGCTACAGCGGCTACTATGGGGTGAAAAATGCAATTAAATACCCCATGATGGACGGGCCGGAGCTCCTCGCGCTGCGTAAGGTGGCAAATATCCATACCAACACTTTGGACGAGGCCGACGACGTAAACACCGACTGGCAAGACTTGCTGTACCGAACCGGTGTGACCACGAGCCACAATGTGAGCGTTACGGGCAGCTCTGCCATTGGCGCGTACAACTTTGGCGTGGGCTACTACAAAGATGAAGCGGTGCTGCCGCAACAGTACTACAACCGTATCTCGATGCGAGCCACCATTGACCAGGAAGTCAAAATTTTTCGCTTTGGGTTGAGCTCCAACAGCAACTATTCACTCCTGAATGGCAACAACTTGGGAACGTTCAACACGCTAAGAAGCTCGCCCCTTGCCAACCCGTATAATGAGGATGGTTCCCTGAAAAGAGTGGTAGAAATGCCGCTGACTCCCCAGTATGTATATACGAAGGAAGGCATAGAAGCTTTGGGCGATAAGTGGATAGACCAAACCAAGTCGTTTGGCTCCTACAACACGCTGTACGGCGAGGTGAAAATTCCCGGCGTTGAAGGCTTGAAGTACCGCGTGAACTTGGGCTTGAACTTCCGCATGACCAACGGCGGCGCTTACACCGGCGAAGGAGTATTCAGCGACAACCCTACAAACCCCTCCTCCGCCTCCGTGAGCAATTCGCTTACCACCAACTGGGCGGTTGAAAACCTGCTGACCTACGACCGCACCTTTGCCGACAAGCATCAGGTGAACGTGGTGGGGCTTTACTCTGCCGAGCAAACATTCTACAACCGCTCGCGCATGGCGGCACGGGATGTCCCGAACGATGCCTTTCAGTTTTACAACCTGGGGCACGCCGATGGCGAAAAAACAATTGCCCCCAACGACCAGCAGTACCAGCTGAGCGGGTTGACTTCGTGGATGGGTCGCGCCATGTACTCCTACGACAACCGCTACATGCTGTCGGTTACCCTCCGCTCCGATGCCTCCTCGAGGCTGGCGCCCGGGCACCAGTGGCATACCTACCCCGCCGTATCTGCTGGCTGGAACATAAAAGAAGAATCGTTTATGCAAAGCCTTTCCGTCATCGACAGGTTAAAGCTCCGCGCGGGCTACGGGCAGACCTCCAACCAAGCCGTTGCACCTTACGCCACGCTTGGGCTGCTGAGCACCCGCCCCTACAACTTTGGCGCCGACGGGTATGCTACGGGCTACTACGTTTCGCAGCTGCCCAACGAAAACCTCGGCTGGGAGTACTCCGAAACGTGGAACTTTGGCGTGGACTTTTCGCTTCTGAAAAACCGCCTCACCGGTACCCTTGAGTACTACGTGCAGGACACCAAGGATGTGCTGCTGAGCGTAGGGCTACCGCGCACCTCGGGCGTGAGCAGCTACACGGCAAACATTGGGCAAACCCAAAACAAGGGATTTGAGATTTCGCTCAACGGCGTTATCCTCGACAACCTCAACGGATGGACGTGGGAAGCCGGCGTGAACCTGTACGCTAACCAAAACAAGCTCGTAGCCCTCGCTTCGGGTCAGGAGAAAGACGAGAACAACCGCTGGTTTGTAGGGCACCCCATCAACGCCATTTACGACTACGAGAAAATAGGGCTTTGGCAGGAGGGAGACCCCTACAAAGACATCCTGGAGCCTGGCGTTGCTGCGGATGTATGGGGATTTATAAAGGTGAAGTATGACGGCGACTACAACCCCGACGGCTCGCCCGTGAGAGCAATAGGGCCGGATGACCGGCAAATCATGGACGTAGACCCCGATTTTCAGGGCGGATTCAACACCCGTGTGGCGTACAAGGGATTTGACCTGAACATTATCGGCGCATTCAAGAGCGGCGGGATACTCATCAGTACCCTCCACCACTCCCCCTCCGGCTACCTCAACCACCTAAGCGGACGCTACGGCAACGTAAAGGCAGACTACTGGACACCGGAAAACACCGGAGCCAAGTACCCCAGCCCCGCGCCCGGAACACCCAGAAGCGGAGATTACCCAAAGTATGGCAACACGCTGGGATACTTTGATGCATCGTACCTCAAAATACGCGCCATTACGCTGGGCTATAGCCTTGAGGCGAGGTGGATAAAGTACATCGGCGTGGACAGGATGAGGATTTACGCTACCGTGCAAAACCCATTCGTGATGTTCTCTCCGTTCAACGACGAAACAGGCATGGACCCCGAAACCAACTCCTACGGCGACGAAAACCTTGCAGTACCCAACGAGCACTTCAGGCAGCGTCAGCTGATTATAGGCACCAACACGCCCAGCACGCGCAACTATCTCTTTGGCATTAACCTGTCATTCTAATAACTCATTAAAAAAATATTACCATGAAACAGATAAACACAAAATTTTTGCTGGGAACAGCTGTAACGGCTTTGTTCCTCTCGGCGGCGTGCTCCAAGATTTTGGAGGAGCAGCCGCGCAGCATTTACGAACCGGGGTATTTTTCTACCCCAAAAGGTGTGCAGGGCGGGCTAACTGCAATGTACGCCCATTTGCGCTACTTTTCCGGCACCTATTTCTACATCGCCTGCCAAACCGGTACCGATGAAACAACGTGGGGGCAAAACTCCGATTCAAATAACAAGGACATCGACTTCTCCCAAGTGGGGACGCACAACTCCAGCAGCAGCCGAAGCGATGTGATATGGAACGAAATGTTCCCAAACATCAACACCGCCAGCGGCGTGATTGAGAATGCCGCCGAAGCGGGAATATCGGAGTCGCTGATTGCCGAAGCCCGCTTCTTTCGGGCATTCGACTACTTTATGCTGGTGCAAACCTTTGGCGGAGTGCCCCTCGATTTGGGCGCCGGAGAGCTGAAGTTCAACAGCGCCCCTATGCGGGTTTCCGTGCGCAACACCGTGCCCGAAGTTTACACTAAAGCGGTTTTCCCCGACCTGCTCACTGCCGTTAACGACCTGCCGGACGCAGGCCGCGTAACCGGCGGCGCTACCAAAACTCTTGCCCGCTTCTACCTCGCAAAGGCATGCCTCACCTACGGATGGTGGCTGGAAAACCCCGGCAACATCCCGACGTACCCGGAGTGCCCCCGCGTTGACCCCGACGGGCACGACGCCCAGTGGTACTTCCAGCAGGCGTACAACGTAGCAACGACGGCTATCGACAATCCGGGGCCATTCGGATTGCTCGACTACTACTACGACGTACACCTTGGCAGCAACGACCGCAACAAGGAAATTCTGCTGTACGCCGACCGCACAGAATCGAGCGAATTTTACAACGGCTCCAGCTTATCTTACGCAAATAGCGGCAATGCAGACAACACTGCCTCGTGGTGGACACAGTGGAACTACACCGAAATTTATAGCGCCCGAAACCCCGACGGCACCAGCGCAACAAGCTCCGTACGGCGCGAGGCAGCGCAAGCCTACGGCCGTCCGTGGACAGGTATGGTGCCGCCCCTTAAAGTGTTCACAGAAACGTTTGCCAACAAAACCGAAGACTCCCGCTACGACGGTACTTTCGTAACCGTGTACCGAGGTAATTGGAAAAAGGACAACGTGGCCAACGATACGCTCTACAACGCCAACAATCTGCCGGTATTCATGGGCGATGCCATACTCACCTTCCTACCCGAAGAGCCGACCACGCCGATTACCTATTCAACCGGAGCAGGCTTCAACAACGTGGGCGCAGGAACTTTACCCGGTAGAGCCGATTGGGTAATATCGCCCAGCGCCTTCTCCAGAAGAATATACCCGGGAATATGGAAAACCGGACCCTACCGCACAGACAACGGTAGCGGCCTTGGGCAGCCTAACGGTGGCAGTACCCGCCCGTTCAACATCGCCCGATTTGCAGAGTTCTACCTGATAGCCGCCGAAGCTGCGGTGAAGGGAGCTGCGCCGGTAGCCACAAAGAGCGCGCGCGAGCTGGTAAACGTGCTCCGCGCACGCGCAGGCAAGTGGCGCTGGGACAACAACGGCGACTCCGCCAAGGTAGCAGACCATAGCGCCGCCCTGACCACAGCCACGCCAGACCCCATCACCATTGATTATATCTTGGCGGAGCGGTCGCGTGAGTTCTTTGGCGAAGGTCTCCGCTGGTACGACTTGGTGCGTACGCAAAAGTGGATAGAGAAAGCCCAAACCTACCAGATTTGCGGCGTTGACAAAGGCGACCATACGCTGCAAACCATAACGCGGGATATGCAAACATTCAACTACCTGCGCCCCATTCCCCGCGGTCAGCTTGAGGCGCTGGAAATGACTCCCGCCGAAAAGAGAGCCTATCAGAATCCGGGGTACACAGATACTTTTGAGTAACCCCACCCTACCGCAACCCTAACAGGACTTCAAAACCCCTGTTAGGGTTGTTTTGATGTTCTTTGACGTAGTGTTTACACGCTTTTTATACTGTACGCGGGATGGTTTTGTGCATCGCCATGTAGAGACGGGGCGCGCCCCGTCTCTACGAATTGCTGCAACGTTCCTGTAGCTTGCAAGCAGGAAGCAATGCACAAAACCTTGCCGTGCACAGCATATTTTCGAGAAAAAGCAGTATTTTTGTGGAAGATTTGTGGAAGATTTGTGGAAAAAAAATTTCACCGCTAAAAACAATGCCATTATGGTTATCGAAGTTGATAAAACAGTAACGCCCGACCAGCTGAAGCAGCTGCTGGAAACCATGAAATCCGCTCGCGCCAAAACATCCCGGAAAAATTTTTCGGAATTTTTTGGAGCTTTGCCTCACATTGAGGACGGGTTAAAGTTCCAAAAAACGGTGCGCAGTGAGTGGGATTGATTATTTAATTGTATATTTGTGGATAGAAAATTCAGGCAGTAGAGAATTCCCCGCCTTTTTTGGTGATGATGGTTCTAAGGTTCCTGCCTGAGGGTTGCCCAGGCTTAGTCCCGGGTTTTCTATGTCTGTAGCTTCATATTTCTTCGGCAAGCTCCGGCTGCATTATTTTTGCTTCTTTCCTTGCCTGCTTTATGATTTGACCGGTATAAAACGCAAGGGCCTTTTCTTCGGCTGCTATCCTCGACGGTGTCCCCCGTTTGCCAAATTTGGTGTCAAGAACAGCATCGTAATCAACAATTTTGTGATTGCTTGTATGCATAGTAATCCTCCTTTATTTTTAACGCTGTATTAATTTTATTTTCTGGTGTCTTCTGTGTTTTCTTTTGAAACCCGTTGAATAGCACTACAATATTTCCTTCGTCAAAGATAAAAAACACACGGTAAATATTTCCGTTATACTCTACTCTCAATTCATACAGACCGTCTTGAATATATTTAACGAATTTTGCAGATACATGGTTTTGATTTTTCAAAAGTAGCAAGGCATATTGAACTTTATCCTGCTCTTTATCGGTAAGCGTTTCCATGAATTGTTCAAAGTATCCGCCGTATGTCTTTATTTTTCTTTCCATGCTGCAAAAATACAAAAAGTTTATCGCTTGAGAAACTTTTCCCCAATAACATGGAAAGCCTCAAAAAGAAATAGCCTGTATTTCGAGAAAAAGCAGTATTTTTGTAAAAGAAATTTTCAGCACTAAAATACGCTAATATCATGGAAGCTACCATAGAAAGCGAAACCCGCAATAAAATTCGCTACCTGAATTTTATAATTATCCAGTTTGCTCGCGGATTTAAGATGCTTATTCCGGAAGCGTTCCGCTACTTAAACGAGTACGGAGGCATTGACTTTCTGTACGAGCACTATGACTACGAGCACACCCAATCGGAGCACAACACGTGCATGACGCTGCTGCGGGTTTGCCGCAAAAATGGAGGCTGGCTGTGATGAAAGTATTTCACGGCAGCGATGTTCGCATAGAAAAGGTAGAGCTTGCCCAAGGCTGCACGTCCGCATAGTTAGGGCTGTTTTGGCGTATTTTTGCGCAACGTGGATTTAGGCTAAACCTCCTCCATTTCGTAGCTGTCCTTTCCGATGAAAATCAGGGACAGGTAGCGCACGTCGGAGCGGTCGGCAAATAAGGGAGAGTTGCTGTACTTTTTCAGCTGGGCGCGGGCGTCGTCGCGCTTAGCTTGCAGCAACTTTTCGTTGCTCGCCTCCTCTTTTTTGACGTACTTGATTTCCCACACCCACTCGTAGCGAACGTCGGGCAGGAGGTGGCTGCGCTGCATGTAAATATCCGCGTAGCCCTGGCTTACCTCCAGCTCGGTGATGGTTACGTATATCTTGCTTTGGAACAGCCCGTTCAGCAGCAGCACTTTGATGTACTTTTCATTGAATTGCTGCAAGTCGCGGTTGGAGAGCCTGCCCAAAATGTTTTGGCTGATGTAGTCGAGGTAGAGCTTTGGGTCGCCC
>JAISGH010000181.1 GCA_031263185.1 Prevotellaceae bacterium
CACACACACACACACACACACACACACACACACACACACACACACACACAGTGCTCAGCGAGTTACGTAATATACGTACACGCCGCGGAATATAATCTTTTTTTCTTTAACTTACAACCTTTTGCCGCAAAAAAAACGCTTGCCGTATTAACAGCGGCAGGCGTTTTTTTATACCCATACAACCCGTGCAAGGCGATGCCCCTTGCCGCTCCCCCAAAACCGCAAATTTTTCACACTCCGTATTCCCCTAAGCCCTGCGCAGGCAGCTGCTTGCCGCGCGCGCGGGAGCTTATTTTCAATTTTTCAATTTTCAATTTTTATTCACCATTAACCTTTTAAGTGTATGAAAAAAAAACTAAAATGTTTACTGTACCTGCTCTTGCTACTGATAGCGCTTCCGGCGCAAGGAGCGCTCGTTTCCGGCGTTGTTTCCGACGAAAACGGCGAGGGAGTACCCGGCGTTAGCGTGGCGGTTATGGGCGCCAACATCGGCGTAGTAACCGACGCTGCGGGGCGCTACTCCCTCGATGTGCCCGACGGCGCAACCCGGCTGGTGTTCTCCTCAATTGACTACGCCCGCGTAGAAAAAGAAGTACCCGCTTCGGGGGGCGAAATCAACGTAACGCTCGGCGTAAGAGCGTACGATGTTGACGAGGTGGTAGTAACCGCCATGGGTATTTTGCGCTCGGAAAAAACGCTGGGCTACGCGGCCACTACCGTTGCCAAGGAGGAAATAGTAAAGGCGCGTAACACCAACATGGTAAATTCGCTGTCGGGAAAAGTGGCTGGCTTGCAGGTGAACAGTACCAACTCCGACCCCGGCGCCGCATCGTCGGTGATTATCCGCGGCTTTGGCTCCATTAACGGCAGCAACCAGCCGCTGTACGTAATTGATGGCGTACCGTTGCAAAACACTGCGGTGGCCACGCAGGAAGAGGGGAACAGCATGAACCTGAATGGCATCAGCAACGTGGCGCCCGACGACATTGAGTCAATAACCGTGCTGAAAGGCGCTGCCGCTACGGCGCTGTACGGCAGCCGCGCCGCCAACGGGGTTATTGCGATAACGACCAAGCAGGGGAGCAAAGGAACAGGAAAGAATTTCACGGTGCAGTATAACGGCGGCGTACAGCTGCGTCAGGTATCGGCGCTACCGAAGATGCAAAACGAATTCGGGCAAGGCTGGAACGGACGGCAAACCTACATTGAGAACGGCTCATGGGGGCCACGGCTGGACGGCACAACGCAAGTATATGGGCCTATCTGGAACAACCAGCAGCTTATTCACAAGTATGCGGCGGTGGAAAACAACGTGAAAGACTTTTTCGATATCGGCGTATCGAACAACCACAACGTTTCGCTAAGCGGCGTGTCGGAAGATAGCAAGGTAAGCTACTACATGTCGTACTCCCGTGCGGACGACGACGGTATTATCCCCACCGACGCCGACTCCTACCAGCGCAACAGCCTCGCTTTCCGCTCTTCGTACGAAGGCACAAAGTGGTTCAAGGTATCGTCGTCGGTGAATTTCACCAACGCGCAAACCGATGTGGTAGGATCGTATCAGGGAACTTCCGTAATTGACGGGTTGTACGAAATGGCGCGGGATGTGTCGATTATCGACATGAAAGACCTCAACAGCCCGTTCAATACGCCGGAAGCCTACTATACCCCTTACGGCATCACCAACCCTTACTGGTCGCTGGCGAATAGCTATAACCGCTTAAACTCAAAGCAGCTGTACGGCAAGCTGCAGGCCGATATAAAGCCACTGAAAGAGCTTACGCTCACCTACCGCTTTGGGTTTGACTATACCGACTACGACAGGAAAGAAGGCACCCCGCAAATTAGCTTGGACGACGCGCTAATCACCAACGATAATGGATACCCGCCAAGCGCCATGAACCAAGACGGTTCTGTTTATGCGACTTATGGACGCAGGCATGAAATCAACCATGATTTCTTAGCCAACTACGACAATAAATTTGGCGACTTCTCCCTCATGGCAAACGTCGGCGTGAATATCAACGAGCGATACGCAACAAATATGGAAGGGCAAACCGACGGGCTTACCTTCCACACCGATTTTTGGGACTTGAGTAACGGCGCCGCAAAAACAGTGCTGTCCGAAAACCAGCAGAAACGCCGCCTGATAGGTTTGTTTGGCGACGTGACGCTGGGCTACAAAAATATGCTTTTCCTCAACGCCACGGCGCGTAATGACTGGTCGTCAACCCTGCCGACAGACAAAAACAGCTTTTTCTACCCCGGAGCCACCCTGAGCTGGATTTTCACGGAGCTGCTGCCCAAAAACAATATCCTCTCGTTCGGCAAGGCGCGTGTGGCTTACGGTAAAACCGGCAATGATGCTGGTGTCTATTTAACCGGCGTGCGCTACGTGCAGGGCTACGCCAACGGATACTACGCAGCCAACATAGCCTCGTTCCCGATGAACGGTACCAATGCGTTTATTTCGGCTTCTACAGCCGGCAGCACAGAGCTGAAGCCCGAAATGACCACCGAAACGGAGATGGGGTTGAATTTACAATTCCTCTACGGCCGGCTTGGGCTTGACGCCGCCTACTACGACCGCAAAACCACCGACCAGATATTTACCCTGCCGGTAGATCCGGCCATAGGCAACAACTATTTGGTAACCAACTTTGGGTCGGTACAAAACAGGGGGGTAGAGCTGCTGTTGAGCACCATACCGGTTAAAACGAAAAGCTTCCAGTGGAATTTTGATGTGAACTTTGCCCTCAACAAAAACAAAGTACTCTCAATGCCGGCAAGCCTGGAAGGAGGAAGGGTTATTATCGACAGATATAGCGCAGGAAACGACGCTGTGTATATGTATGCCGAAGAAGGCAATCCCATGGGACAATACTACACCTACCTGCCCACCTACGTAACGGATGCGAACAGTCCCTACTACGGCTATGCCATTGTGGACGAACACGGCCAGCCGAAGCTGGAAACAGACGTGAAAGATACGGGACTAAACATGAACCACGACTGGATAGGAGGTATCACTTCTATGTTCTCGGCCTATGGGTTTGCGTTAAGCGCCACGTTAGACGTACGCTATGGCGGCTCCATGTTTTCGCGGACTAAAAGCCTCATGCAGTTTACCGGAAACGGCGAGGTTACCACCTACAACAGCCGCCGGCCGTTTGTAATACCCAACTCCGTACAGGTGGCGGCAGACGGCAGCTACATAGAAAACGCCACGCAGATTAAGCTGACAAACGAGAGCTATCAGAGCTACTACAACGATTACGGCATGGGGCAGGGCGGCCTGTTTTACATGGTTGACCGCTCCTACGCGAAGCTGCGCAACGTTACGCTTTCCTACGACTTGCCAAAAAAATGGCTCCAGCATATTTTACTGAGCCGCGTGTCGGTGTCGGCGTTTGTAAACAACGCATTTGTGTGGACAGCCAAAGGCAACCTCTATATCGACCCCGAATCGAGCACTACGGGTACCGACTTGGAAGGTATGTTCGGGGAGCTGTACGTAAATCCCGCATGCCGCATATATGGTTTTAACATTAACATCACCTACTAAAAATAAGGAATATGAGAAAAATAATTTCACTATTAGCAATTGTACTGTGGCTAAGTTCGTGTGAACAGTACCTCGACATCAATACAGACCCGAACTCTCCGGCGGAAGAAAACGTGTCGAATGGCATGATTTTCCCGGCCGCCGAAATGAACATGGCCGCCAGCTACGGCAACTTTCTGCGTATCGTGGGTGGCTACTATGCGCAGCACTATGCGCAGAGCTTCGGCACGTCGAACTATTTAGACTATTCACAATTCATAATGTCGGCGACCCGTTCGAGCAACACTTACGCCCAGCTGTATAGCCGTACGCTGAAAAATCTGGCAACCATACGCCAGCAGGCTGAGGCTGCCGAAGAATGGGGCAGCTATTTAGCCGCAACCACCTTGAGGGCGTTCACGTTTCAAGTGCTGGTTGACGCCTACGGCGAAACGCCCTACACGCAAAGCCTCTACGTAGCCATCGTTTCACCGGAATATGACAGCGGAGATGCCGTGTATGCAGGCATCCTTGCCGAGCTGGATGCGGCGCTCGCAAAAGTTGCAGCGTCCGACCGGGTTTGCACCAACTTCCTGTTCGGCACATCAGCCGTCGGAGAATGGATACAATTTGCCAAAGCCTTGAAGCTAAAGTTACTGATGCGGACAAGCAAAGTGAAGAACGTACAGACGGAGCTGGCGGCGCTGATTGCCGAAGATAATTTTCCTACATCAGATGTGGCGTGGAACGACTGCTGGACCAACGAAACCGGAAAGGCAAATCCGTTTTATCAGGAGGAATATGCCACCTACTTCGGCTCTACCCAAGTCAACGTTGTGGCCAACATAGCCTACATGAAAACCCTCACCGACGCCGGCGACGGTCGCACAGGCAGTTTCTTCAATACAAACGGCAGCGGCAACTATACCGGAGGGGTGTCGGGTACGAACTTCAGCACTACGCCGACGGCTTATCCGTCCGCCTATTTCTGCCGTCCGAAAATTACCTATGACGCGCCGGTATATTTGATTACCGTTTCCGAAATCGAATTTTTCTTGGCCGAATACTACGCCCGCTACGGCACATCCACCGAGGCGGAAGCGCACTACAAAGCAGCTATCGACGCCTCGTTCGATGCGGCAGGCGCAACAGGCGCAGCAGACATATACACGGCTCCTTCTCCCTACGCATGGAACAATACCGAATATGAAAAGTTGATAGGCATCCAGAAATGGGTGGCGCTGGGCGGCGTAAACAACTTTGAGGCATGGTGCGAGCTGCGCCGCCTGAAATATCCCGCCTTCGGCACCGTAACGGGCGCAGACCTTTATGATGTAACGGACAATACAGCAAGCGCTTATAAACCAGACATCTACGTGGCAGGAACGCTATATACCCCCATCACCTATAACACCGATTTGGGCGCAGGGAAAGTGCTGCAGCGGCTGCGTTATGCCGAAAGTTCGTCGAGCCGCAACAGCAACGCTCCGGCCAACAAGGGCGATGCCACGCCGGTATTTTGGGCAGAATAGTATAATTTTTAAACTTTGAAAAAGATGAAAAACAAAATCATATTTTTAGCAGTAATCACGCTCGCCATCGCCGGATTGCAGAGCTGTGACAAAGAGACCTCCGGCGGGTTAACACGAATTACCTACTACCCCGCCATTACCATTTTAGGTGACGAGGTGGTCATGGTAAATAAAGGGGAAACGTACATTGACGCCGGCATATATGTAGAGCTGAATGGGGAAGATGTTACCAACCGGAGTGAAGTGGTTTCAACTGTAGATGCGAATACGGTAGGCGTATATACCGTATCATACAAATCGGTAACCAATGCCGACGGATTTTTTGCCACGGCGTCGAGAAGCGTGTTTGTGGTTGACCGCAACTCACTGGCCAGCGTCTATCTTAGCGAAAGCGAGTATGGCACCCGTCATTATTATGGCGCACCTGTTTACATAGAAGAGAATCCCAACGGCACCTATACCATCGACGACCTTGCCGGCGGCTTTTATTTCTGGGGACGCTATCCCGGCTACGAGCCAACGTATGATTTCCATTGCGAGGCCACATTGAAGCTCAATGGGGATAACTCTATCGAATTGGTCGACTATGCCGGTGAATGGTATTGGGACCCGGACTATCCAACCATTACAACCGGCACGTACGATCCTGCTACCGGCAAGGTTACTCTTACGCTCGATTTTGGCGGCGACCCTATGTATGTTACACTTACTAAATAATAAAAAAGAAAAATAGACATGAAAAAAATACTTTTATATACGATAGCGTGGGCAGCAGGCCTGTTTTTGATTACATCGTGCGAAAAAGAAACGCCGGGCGGCACAGCCACCGAGTCCCTGGCCGGCGAATGGTACGTAACCGTTGTGGCCGTAGATGAAAACGATGGAGTGCTATACGAAGATGAAGACCTCTATGGCATAGGGCATTTTCTTCTCGACACCTACAATACGTCGTCAAACAGCGACACGGAAATGTGGATAGACGACAATACGAACTTCTGGGAATTTAAAACAAAAATCAAGGTTGACTTGGCTACGCAGACGTTTCAGGCCACCGATGCCCAGAATGAATATTATGACTGTAAGGTAACCATATCGAACGGCAAAATCCTGTACGGCGCAGCCACCACGCCAAGCAAAATGCCCGCCGACAGCATTGTGTTCAACGTAACCTTCAACGACGATGACAATGTTGAAGCAGGATATTGGCATGCTTACCGGATTTCCGGGTATCGTTACACAGGATTCAAAAACGACGATTAACCGACCAAGCCACGCCGGAAAAAATCTCCCTTGATTTTGGCCACAAAATCGTATTTTGGGGGGGGGAATCACAAAGATGCAAAAATCCCAACCATTTTATTATGAAATGGTTGGGATTGTATTTACCAAATCTCCCTACTTCTGGTATAGCATTCGCTGCAAAGTTTTTTTTTGTGTGGAAAAGGCACATCGTATGCGCAAGGCCGTAGGCCTTGAAAGTGGATAACCCCATGCGCAACTTGTATTTAGGGATAAAGAATTTATAACTTATAATAGAATTTATATTCAACAGTTGGTTAGCGTACCAAAAATGATTGTGTTGCAACGGTGATGGGCGCTTGCGCCGTCCCATTAGGGACGGAATATTGGTAGAAATGCCGTGTCCCTCCGTCTCTCCTCCATCCCTACGGGACGGCGCACCTTTCAAAACTGTTATATCTTGTTTATTCGTCATTACTTAACCGCAACCTTAGTAGCTCAAGGATAGCCATACAGATTTTCAACCTTATTACCTTATTAAAGAGGAAGTTTATGGTTACAAAAATAAGGTAAATAAAGTTTTTGAAGGTAAATCCTGCGAACTTTTTGCTTTCCGTCGGAAATATCGAAGTCAGGAGCGCTTGCGCAGGAAGCCGCCGAACAAAAGTCGCGCGAGAACAAATAGCCCTACTGCCTGCGAAAAATTAAGGGTTGCAAGCCCAAAAATATCCGGCACAAGTTTATTCCACAGCAGCATGACAGCAAGACCCATCAAGGCTATGGTTGCCAGCACCAAAAGCGCCCAAATCATGAATTTCAAAATGATCACAATGAGTGTTTCCATACTATTTTTAAATTTACGTTCTACTTTATGAAGACAAATCAGGATAAAAAACAGGCTACAAAGATAGGCTAAATCTTTTTTTGAAGTGCTACGAAAATTTCATTTTGAGTTTTTCCCTCCTCTCTCCCACCGTCATTCCCGCGAAAGTTTGAAAACCTTATTTACTCACTTGTGTTTATTTTAAAGTGTTCGTGAACTCGCTACGCTCGGTTTCACCTAATTTATCTAACAAAACAACCTCAGTAGCAATGAATTAATACGCACATCAACAACCTTGTTACCTCATTAAAACGATGAAATGGACACGAAAAAAATGAGGTAATGAGGTTTAGATATATTATGTAATTATGTGCTACTGAGGTTGTTTTGTTAGATAAATTAGGTAAAAATGAGGTTTCCGGCTGACCCACATTCTCATTGTATTCTAACTACCGAGTTGCAAGCTATTTTCGTAGCACCTCAAAAAAAGATTTAGCCCAAAGATACCGAAAAAATTTTTTTTTCTTAATTTTGTGCGCGTAAAAACAGGCTGCTGCACATGAAGCCTGTAGCCGGAGTATTCAACGCGCTATGCCTGATTGCTGTGAGTAAATCTGTAATTAAAAAAAAAGGAAGTAACACTATGATGTCTACCGTAAAATTTATTCGGACAGCTTGCTTAGCGGCAGCTGTTGCCGTTCCGCTTCAGCGGTTGCAGTCGCAGCCGCAACCACAGCCGCGCGACGCCTCGCCGGATTGGGAAAAAGAGCGCGCCTTTGTTGAGAGCAACGTTGAGTTTGCCGTGGCGCAAACAAAAAAAATGGTACAGGCGGTTGACGCAGACCTGGCCGGGAAGAGTTACCCCCGCACCTCCTACAAGAGCGGAGCGCTGGCCTCTACCAACATGTACGACTGGACAAGCGGTTTTTTTGCGGGAAACCTCTGGTACCTGTACGAGCTGAGCCGCGACGATTTGTTCAAAGCCAAAGCCGAGGCGTGGACAGCCTCGCTCGAGCCGCTCAAAACCTACACCGGCACCCACGATTTGGGCTTTATGATGTACTGCAGCTTTGGGAATGGCTACCGCCTGGCGCCGGACGAAACGGCGGCCTACAGGGATATTCTGCTTCAGGGAGCCGGATCGCTGTGCGCGCGCTACAGCGAAGTAACGCGCTGTATTCAGTCGTGGGGAGCGGGCAAGGCGTGGGGCGGCGAGGCGCGGAACTTTCCGGTCATCATAGACAACATGATGAACCTTGAGATGCTGATGTGGGCGGCAAAAACGGCAGGCGATACGGCCGAAGCCAAAAGATTTGAGCATATCGCCGTTACCCACGCCAACACGACGATAAAAAACCAGCTGCGCCCCGACTACAGCGTTTACCACGTGGTGAGCTACGACCCGCAAACGGGAGAGGTGGACAACAAAACTACGGCGCAGGGCTGGAGCGACAACTCTACGTGGTCGCGCGGTCAGGCGTGGGGCATTTACGGGTTCACCATGATGTACCGCGAGACGAAGGATAAAAAGTACCTTGATGTTGCCCAAAAAATGGCCGATTTCTTCCTGAACCACCCCAACCTCCCTGAAGATAAAATCCCCTACTGGGACTTCAACGCGCAGCAGGAGGGCTACACACCTGCATGGCCTGACAGGACGAGCGCTCTCCCCGTGCCGCCGGACGAGCTTCCCATTGCGCGCTACCGCGATGCTTCGGCAGGCGCTATCGTTACCTCGGCGCTCTTTGAGCTGCACCGGCACACCGGAAGCGAAACTTACCTCGCGTTGGCCATAGCAATGCTGCACAGCTTGGCTTCGGACAAGTACCGGGCTAACCTGGGCGAAAACGCTAACTTTATTTTGAAGCATTGCGTAGGCAGTATTCCCCACGGGAGCGAAATAGACGTGCCGCTGGTGTACGCCGATTACTACTTTTTGGAGGCGCTGCTACGCTACCGCAATTTTTTGAGCGATAAGAACAAGGGAACAAGGGAACAAGGGAACAATAGAACAAGGGAACAATAGAACAAGGGAACAAGGGAACAATAGAACAATGGAAATTCGTGTAATTCGTGGACTCTAATTCGTGTAATTCGTGTAATTCGTGGACTATAGCTCGGTGGTCAGATTTTCCCAAACGTCGTTGCCGGGGTAGGGGGCTACGATTTTTATTTCTGCCTTGCTTACCGGATGAACGAAGCTGATGCTGCGGGCGTGCAGCGATATGCCGCCGTTGGGGTTGGAGCGGGCGTAGCCGTACTTCAGGTCTCCCTTGATGGGGCACCCTATTTTGCTTAGCTGGCAGCGTATTTGGTGGTGTCGTCCGGTGAGCAGCGCTACCTCTACCAGAAAAAAGCTCTTGCTTGCGGCAACAACGCGGTAGCGCAGGCGCGACTCCTTGGCGTTGGGCTTAGGCTCGCTGTGCGCGTACGATTTGTTTTGCCGCTCGTTGCGAATGAGGTAGTGCGTAAGCAAATCTTCGTCCTGCGGCGGGCGTTTTTTTACAACGGCGTGGTAGGTTTTGCGCACTTGCCCCAGCCGGAACATTTCGTTGAGCCGGGAAAGGGCTTTGCTGGTTTTGGCAAAGATGACAACGCCGCTCACGGGTCTGTCCAAGCGGTGCACCACGCCGATAAAAGCGATGGATGGCTTTTTGTCCCTGACCTTGATGAATGATTTTACATCCTCCTCCAGCGAGCTGCTGCACTCCTTGTCGGCCTGCACCAGCTCGCCGCCAACTTTGTTGATGGCGATAATATGGTTATCTTCGTATAGAATGTTCAGGGATGCCATAAAGTTCGGGTTAGGGCGCTTCGCAAGCTGGTGCTGCTGGAGTGCTTTTAGTACTGCTCTTTTTCGTTGGGGAAGTTTCCTAACCGCACGTCGCTCACGTAGCTGGCAAAGGCGGTTTTCATTTCGGCGTACAGGTTGTGGTAGCGTCGCAGGAAGCGCGGCGAAAAATCCTGCTGCAACCCCAGCATGTCGTGCGCTACGAGCACCTGTCCGTCCACTCCGCCACCGGCGCCGATGCCGATCATCGGTATTTTGAGCTCGCCGGCGACTTTTTTTCCCAGCGCTGCCGGAATTTTTTCGAGCACGATGGCAAAGCAACCGAGCTTCTCCAGCAGGCGAGCGTCGCGCGCCAGCTTTTCGGCTTCCTCGGCCTCCCGCGCGCGAACGGCGTACGTACCGAATTTGTTGATAGATTGCGGCGTAAGCCCCAGGTGCCCCATGATGGGGATGCCTGCGCAGAGGATACGCTTGACGGATTCTTCTATCTCTTCGCCGCCCTCGAGCTTCACGGCGTCGGCGCCGCTTTCCTTCATTATGCGGATGGCAGAGCTAAGCGCCTCCTTGGAGTTCCCCTGGTACGAACCAAAGGGCAGGTCAACCACCACCAGCGCACGCTTCACGGCGCGCATAACCGATTGCGCGTGGTATATCATTTGGTCGAGCGTGATGGGTAGCGTGGTTTCGTGCCCTGCCATTACGTTTGCGGCCGAATCCCCGACTAAGATGACATCAATGCCCACAGAGTCGAGAATACGGGCCATGGTGTAGTCATAAGAGGTGAGCATGGTGATTTTTTCGCCACGCTGTTTTTTTTCAATTAGCCGCTGTGTTGTTATAATTTGTTCGGTTCCTTTTACGGACATAGCCAGTATAATTGTGAATTAAAAATTGTGAATTAAAAATTGTGAAGCAGAAATTGTGAAGCAAAAATTCTACGCCGATTACTTACAAATCTTACATTTTAAAACGAGCCGACAAACTTACATGAAAAATCTGAGATTTACAAGTTCTGCTTCTGTGGGGGTGCATTTCAAATTGTCGCTTTAAATAATCCCGTAGGGATTATCGCTCGGTAGAAAACACGAATGGTGTCCTTTCTTTGGCATCCCGTTAGGGATGCATCCCTAACGGGATGCCGACAACCACCGGAACGTTGCCTTTTCTACCGAGCGATTCATTCCTACAGAATGAGCAAAAGCGACAATTTGAATTGCACCCTTCTGTGGGCTAAATCTTTTTTTGAGGTGCTATTGACACGAGCGAAAAATGTGCGAAAGTAAACACCTGGGCGGTGAGCAGCATTTCGTCAATAGCGGTTATGAGTGGCATAAATAAAAAAACCTTATTTGTCTTTAACAGCAACCTTAGTAGCGCGAAAAACATGGCAACACACATATTCAACCTTATTGACAGTAACCACAGGAAGCCCTACGGGCTTTTTGCTTTCAAAATACATTGAAAAAGTCAATAGCGCCTCAAAAAAAGATTTAGCCGGATTTTCGCAGATTTCTGGCCTACCCGGAAGCTAAAGCATACGGTTAGTAGAGCGCACTTGCATGGGAGTTCCCCTAATTCAGCTCCCGGCTCTTACCAGCGTCAGCGCCATCAGCCCTGCCACCACGTCGTTGGCTAAGGTCTCCAGCTGCAGCTTTTTTAGCGTTTTGCGTCCATCCAGCGGCAAATCGAGGATTATCCCCGCCCCGCCGTCAATGGCTCTGCCGTACACTCCTTCTATGCCCAAATCTTTTGCAAGGTTGCGGCTCGCCAAGCCGGACTTGAGGTGTACCCTGTAGGGACGGGGCGCTTTCAGGCGAAAGGCGTAGCCGTCCACGTAAAAATCCTGCTCAACAGGCGCCCACGTTTCGGGGCTTACCAGCTCCAGCCTTTCGGTGGAGCCATCGGCGTACTCTACCACTACCATCGCGTTGGCAATGCGGCACTGCATGTGGTTGGTGCTGCCGGCCATCAGCAGGTAGGCGTGGGTGGCGCTGCCGCTAAGGGGAACCTCGACCTTGTCCGGGTAAACATCCCACAGCGAGGTGAAAATAACGTTGTGCGCGGCAGGCGTCGCCGTAATTTTAAACGGTATGCCGGGCGGCGTTTGCAGCAATCCGTTTTTGGCGGCAGCGCGTAAACCTGAGTCGTCAATGGAGGCTGTCATCAGCGGGTGGCACCATTCGCCAATTCCCTGCTTGGGTATTTGCAGGGTGGTGTAGGGCGAGCGCGGGGTCAGGTACTCGTTTTTGAAAATCTGCGAAACGGAGGCGTTCATCAGGCTGTCCAGCGCTACTGCTTCGTAGCGCACTGCCGCCTGCGGAATATTCCAGCAGGTTAGGGTGGTGCAGCAGGCGGGCTGATTTCCGTCCGATAGGGCTACGCTGTTAGCGCCGGTCATGGCCCTTCCCGCCGGAGCAACAATGGGGTTTGATTTTCCGCCGGCGGGTATAGCCACCTGCGCCGTAAAGGCCTGGGGCGACCCATAATTCAGCTGCAGCGTACCCGACAGCGCTTTTGCGGTGTTGTTGCGTATGGCAAACCGTAGCTCGGCAGCTTCAGCGTCAAAGTCTACCACCTCGTACCTGTCGGTAGCTTCAACGTGCACAGGCTGCCACCACTTCATTTGCCCCTGCTCCAGCTGGACAAAGAGCGTTCGGTGTCCTTTTTCGCCTTGCAGCATACCCGCCGCCGCGCGCTTGTCCTGCCTCGCCGCTCCAAGCACGGCCTGCGGGTCGTAGAGCCGCAGGAGGCTACCGGTGCCAACGCTCAGCTGCCACGCTTCGCCCAAGGCCAATGTTGCCGGATATTGCGGCTTGTCCAGCGCCCTTCCGCCCCATTCTACCTGTATGCAGTACGCGCTGTCGCGCTCCGCATGGATTTTCACCAGCGGATAGCCTGCGGCGTTTTCGGCCAGCGTCCACGCTGCCTTTTTGCCGTTTACGGTTAGCGCTGCTATCCTGTCGGAGCGGGCTTTCAGTAGCAAGTCCAAGCTGCAGGGCAGCTTCTCGACGGTGTACGTTTCGCGTACGGAGCCTGCGGCGGTGAAGGTTCTGTTGAAGGTAAACGAAATATCGGGAGTGGTAATGGAGGCGCTGTCCCAAGCGTCGGGGAAACCCGGACGTATTACCCAGCGGCCATTCATAGCGTCGGGGTAAATGCCGAAAAGCCCCTGCACGATTGCCCGCGAGGCCACGCCTATGGGATCGCCAAAATCGCGGTAGCACTCTCCCCGCGCAGCGTCGTAGAAGCTTATTTGCCCAAAATTTCCCGGACTTGCGCCCAGGTACATGCCGTCGAGGATGGAGCTTTTGAGCAGGCGAAACGCCTCCTCGTAGCGTCCGCTCTGCCAGTAAGCCAGCGCCACGCTGTTCACCTCGGCAAAGGCCACGTTGTTGATAGACCACGAGTAAGGCATCCAGCTTGTGGTGGCCACGGTGGCGTAGCCCTCATCCCTTAACCCGCGCGCTCTGACGGGAATGTGCGGGATTTCCGTATCCACGTATCGGGTTGCCTGATATGCCTGAAACGGATCGCACATGCCCGCGTCTACTGCGTGGTAAATTGTCCACACTGCGGCCTCCGGATGAATTATTTTACGCCCCATAAAATCCTTGTACTCCGCCCAATGACCTAACCTGCTTAGCCACAAATTTTCATCAACCGCTTTTCGTATTTTTTCGGCTTCGTCGGCGTAGGGCTTGGGAGATTTGCCTGTTTTTTGCGCTATTTCGGCGGCCATTTTGTTGGCTCTGTAGCAGTACGCCGACGAGTGCGTAACGCCTCCGCTGCTGTACTGCAAGGCATCGCTTGCCCAAATGCAGCAGTACGCGTCGTACATTCCGTCATCGTCGGGGTCGAAGTTGCGCTTTTCCCAGGCCAGATGCCGCTCAAGCACAGGCCACATTTTGCGGACGTAATCCATGTCGCCTGTCCAGCAGAAGTGCCACAGCAGCTCGTCAACGTAGCACAGGTTCATATCGTAGTGGTGCATAACCCCCGTTTGGTTTGGGTTTCGGCAAATGTAGCCGTTGCTGTACATCGGCGTACCCCACTTTTTTTCGGCGCGGGCAAGGTTGAGCTGCGAGTCCTGCGCAGGGTGGGGGAGTGTAGGGGGTACGTCGGCTACCTGCGAGGCCGCGTAGCCGTCAAAGTGCCGCCTTGCCAAATCGTGCCAGCCCACAGCGTCGCCAACGTATGCCGCCCGCCATCCGGTGAGCTTCATTCGCCAGCCCACGGCGCCGTGCAGCCACGAGTCCGGCTCCCAAATGCCGTCGGCAGCAACGCTTAGCGCACCGCCCAGCGGGTTGAAGTAAGGGTCGGGGGTAGCTATCCGTACCGTTTGCGCAAGCTTGCTTCGGGATGCTTCGGCCTGCTCAAAGCAAGCGCTCAGTTCATCATAAGTCAGCACACCTTCCGGCGGCTTGCGCAGCACGGCCATAAAGTACTCCTCGCCGGCGGCTACCGGACAGCGCCCGTTGAGCAGCGGCGCCTCAGCTGCTGCGCCCGATTGCCACATATCCAAAGGCGCTGCAGGGAGGTGGGGCGAGCTGAGCTTCAGACGGCTCGCCTCCGGAAAAATGCCGGTAAGCCGCTTTGCGCCTTCGCCGCTCCCAACCGCAAGGTCGAAGCTGCTGCCGGATAGCGAAAAGGTATTGCCAACGCAGGCTTCGGGCTTGAGGTCAAAGCAATCGGGCGGATCTGCCCCAAGGTCGCCGTCCCGCGAAAAACGTTTTCCGGTGGCGCCGCCGTACGTCCAGAACAGCTCTACGCCGGGCAGCAGCTGCGCGCCGGTTACTTTGATGACCATCCCCTCGGCGCTGCTCATGGCCAGCACCGTAAGCTGCATAGCGCCAAAAAGCGGGTCGGAGAGGTCGTACACCATAGCGCCCGGCCGGTAGGTTGCTTTGACGCTCCGGCAATCGTTGAGCCACATGCTTTCGGCTCCGCGAATAGCGCCCAGCCGCATGTTGCCGCCCATACCGGGCAGGTACAGCCCAAATTCGGGCAAATCGCCCGCCTCCACGCGAAACCCGGTGTGCGTACCGTACAAAGCGCGGTTAAAGCGCTTGTCGCCGTTGACAATAACAAAGTCATCGCCTTGAGGCGCGTAGCGAAGCGTACGCTCCTTGCTGTGCCGGTAGCCGTCGGACGGCTGCGCCGTTGCTCCGCTGCTATACACGGAGAGCAGGCACAGCATAGCTGCTTTGAAGTTCAAGTATGACATAACAATTAATAATTAATAATTAATAATTAACAATGGACAATTATGCGAATTGAGGGTTGAACGGGAAATATACACTATGCTTAGTAATGACGAATAAACAAGATATAACAGCTATGTCATACAGTAGAGACCTCACCCCCGGCCCCTCTCCAAAGGAGAGGGGAGAGGGACATGATATTTGGCGCCAGCCGCCCCTCTCCTTTGGAGAGGGGCCGGGGGTGAGGTCTCTACGGCTTTTATATCCGTTATATGTTATTTATTTCTCATCCCTAAGCGGTACACGTTTTTCTATTGATATGGTTCCCCTAACGGGGAATGTTAAAAACTGCGCTGTGCAGATTCTCTCCTGCACCCTGCGGGAAGAAATCTGACCACGTCAGATTCTCTCCTGCACCCTGCGGGAAGAAATCTGACCACGTCAGATTCTCTCCTGCACCCTGCGGGAAGAAATCTGACCACGTCAGATTCTCTCCTGCACCCTGCGGGAAGAA
>JAISGH010000187.1 GCA_031263185.1 Prevotellaceae bacterium
CACACACACACACACACACACACACACACACACACACACACACACACACACACACACACACACACACATCGCCGCGTAAGGTAGCACTTTTTTCTTTATTACACAATAGTTTACTACAATTTTTTTACAGGGCGCAAAAGGGATTTTTTCCTCCTTTTTGCGCCCTGCCTCATTTTTCTACTTCGCTGTTTTCTACTTCACTGTTTTCTACTTCACTTCAACTAAAAACCAATGCAATGAAAATACAAAAAATTTTTGCCGTTGCTGCGCTGCCGGCAATGGCGCTCGCCTTTTCGTGCAGCAAGGAGGAGGCCGCAGACAAGCGCGACCAATTTGTGGAAACCTACTCGGCTGCCCTCAACGTTACCACCACGGGCAATACCGTGCTGGTAAGCGATACCGTAGCGGTAAGCATAGCCAAAAGCGGGGAGGAGAACTTTAGCGCGCAAGTCAACTTCTCCATTCAATCGTTTGCCGTTAGCCTGGAGCTAACCACCAACTCTGTGTTTTGGCATCATGCAGCTGGCAAGAGTAACGTGTTCAAAATACCGGAGATACCGGCTAAAATTTCCGGAGCAACCGCCGGTACGGTCAAAGGCATACCGCTTGGCGCCACCGGCTACCACGGAAGCTTCGGCTACGATAGCGAGGGCGCGCAAAAGCTGAATCTGAGGGTCAGCGGATCGCTCACTCCGGTGCCCAACATGGTTATTCCCATTACCGTAACCATTAGCGGTGCAGTGCAGAAGTGAAAATTTACAACGTAAAAAAGCAACAATTTTATGATACGGAAAATATTGAACAGGGCGGCAGCAATGCTTCTGCTTGCGGCTCTCCTGCCTGCGTCGCTAAGGGCGCAGGAGCACAGGGTTACCGGTACGGTAGCCGACGCCGAAGGCCAGCCTTTGGCGGGGGTGAACGTGATGGTCAAAGGGACAACCACCGGTACGATTGCCGACGCTAGCGGGAACTTTACCATTGCGGCCTTTCCCGATGCCACGCTGGTGTTTTCGTTTGTAGGTTTTTCGCCCACAGAGGTTGCCGTAGCCGGCAAAACCCAGCTTGCGGTAACGATGAGCGAAGGGCAAGAAATTGACGAGGTGGTGGTGATAGGCTACGGCACGGCGCGGCGGCGCGACCTCACCGGTGCAACCGCCTCGGTGAGCGGAAAGGATATTGTGCAAATACCCGTTACCACAGCCGCCCAGGCAATTGCCGGTAAGATTGCGGGGGTGAGCGTGGTGTCGCAAAGCGGAGCGCCGGGGGCAGACATCAACATCCTGGTGCGCGGCGGTACGTCCATCACGCAGAGCACAACTCCGCTCTACATTGTGGACGGATTTCAAATGGACGACGGGCTGCGCAACGTGGACATAAACGACATCGAAAGCATTGACGTCATGAAGGACGCTTCGGCTACCGCCATCTACGGAGCGCGCGGCTCCAACGGCGTTATCCTTATCACCACCAAGTCGGCTAAGGAGGGGAAAACGCAGGTAAGCTACAACGCCTACTACAGCTTTGAGCAGCTGAACCGCAAAATAGACATGCTCGGCATAGAGGAGTACGCCAAGTATCAGTACGAATTTCAGATACTGCGCGGCGGCGAGAGCAAGTGGGCCAATATATTTGGCGGCGACCCCACCAACCCCGCTTTTTACACGGACGCTTACGGCTACATTGCCAGCGAGTACGGCAGCCGCGAGGGCATAGACTGGCAGGAGTTGATGTTTGGCGGAACTTCGATTACCTCCAACCACAACGTTTCCGTAACGTCGGGCAACGATAAAACCAACTTTTTGATAAGCTACAACTACATGGGGCAGGATGGCATTCTGGATAAAACGGGCTACGACCGCAACAGCGTGCGCGCCAAGCTGAACCACAAGCTGCTCAAAAACGTGCGCTTGGAAACCGGCATTAGCCTTAATACTACGCACGTGGAGGGCGGCGGGTCGCTGAGCGGGCTGAGAAACACCGCCATGTCGCCGCCCACGGGAGGCGTGAGGTTTACCAACGAGCAAATGGTAAATCAGGACAACTACGAGTTTATGTACGCCCTCAACGGCAACCAGTACGACGTTCGCAACCCTCTGATTGAGAACGACGCGGTAAGCCGAAACCGGTACGCCCGGCAGGCGGTGGTCAACGCCGCCCTGGAGGCCGACATTGTGAGCGGGCTTACGTGGCGCACCGCCGCCAGCTACCTGTGGGAGCAAACGCGCAGCGATACGTGGACAGACGGGCGGGCGCAGCAGGCCAAAGCCAACGGAGGCCCGTTCGGGTCGCGAAATAACAGCGAAAAGTACACGTGGCAGGTTACCAACACGCTCTCCTACAAAAAAACGCTTGCCGATGTGCACAGCCTGAACCTTGTGGCCGGGCAGGAAACATGGTTTACCGAAAGCATGAGCCTGAACAACACCTACAAGAAATTCCCCGACGACAACTTTGAGCTCAACAACACGAACATGTCCGACGCCTCGGCGCGCGAAACGTCGTCGGGGCTTTCGCACGTGGGGCTGGTATCCCTGTTTGGGCGCGTAATGTACAGCTACAACGACCGCTACCTTATGTCGGCCACGCTCCGCGGGGACGGTTCCTCCAAGTTTGAGCGGGGGCGCAAGTGGGGTATGCTGCCCTCTGCCTCGGCGGGATGGCGAATCTCGGAGGAGTCGTTTATGAAGGACAACATCACCTTCGTAAATAACCTGAAGATTAGGGCGGGGTACGGCGTTACCGGCAACTGCAGCATAGACAACAACATGTACGCTACCGGCTACGGCAGCGGCAAGTACGGCGTGGGCGCCGCAGAAGCCACCACGCTGGTGCCGCAGAGCGCGCTGGGAAACCCCGACCTCGTGTGGGAGCAAACCAAATCTCTCAGCGCGGGCTTGGATATTTCGCTGCTGGCAAGCAGGGTGAACCTCACCCTCGAGTGGTACGATAATACCTCCGAAAACCTGCTGATAGAAAAGCCCATTGCCAAATCTTCGGGGTACAGCACGCAGTACCAGAATGTGGGCAGCATTCAAAATCGCGGGTACGAGTTTATCTTGAGCACGGTGAACGTGAAGACAGGCGGCGGCTTTGTGTGGAGGTCAGACCTCAACATGTCGTTCAACAAGTCAAAAATCCTCTCGCTCGACCGTCCTCCCTATACCACGGAAGCAGGCGACGGAAACATGCGCTTTTTGGTGAGGGAGGGCGACCCGCTGGGGCAGTTCTGGGGGCTGAAGTATGCGGGCGTTTACACCACCGACGACTTTGAGCAGGTTAGCCCCGAGGTGTACAGGCTAAAGGACGGCGTACCGCGCAAAAACGGGCTTACCGCTGCGGGGGTAAACGCCATCAAGCCCGGAGATATTATGTTTGAGTGCGTCGGCGGGCGCACCGACGATAACGGAAATCCGGTGTGGACGGACTCGGACGAATGGGCCGGCGGCGACAGAACGCTGCTGGGCAGCGCCATGCCGATATTCTACGGAGGGCTGAACAACACGTTTACCTACAAAGGTTTTGACTTGAGCGTATTTATGAACTTCAGCTACGGCAACAAGGTGTTTAACATGAACACCCAGCGCTACGCGGGGCCTCGCAACGCTAACGAAAACGCTTCGTCTGCTATGGCCAACCGATTTACGCTGATTGACCCCGCCACCGGAAAGGAAACCTTTGACCTCGCCCTCCTTGCAGCGCTCAACCCCAACCAGCACGACCCCAAAGCGCTGTGGAGCCTCAACAACGATAATAAAGACCCGGCTACCGTCAACGCAACCGACTACAACATGGAGGACGGGTCGTATCTGCGAATAAACACGGCTACGCTGGGCTATACCCTTCCCAAAAACCTGCTGAAAAAAATTTACGTCAGCAGCCTGAGGGTATACTGCACGGTAAACAACCCGTACACCTTTACGCGCTACTCGGGCTACGACCCGGATGTCTCCACCTCCGGCTCCATACTCACGCGCGGATTGGACAACTCCGCCTACCCCAGAACGCGGAGCTGGGTGGTGGGGCTTAACCTGTCCTTCTAATTCATTCAAAAATTCAAGAATTCAAAATTCAGAATTCAAAATTCAAAATTTCCCAAGGTTATGAAAACAACAAAACACATCACGCAGCTGGCGATAATGGCAGGTATTGCCTTGTGCACTGTCGCCTGCGAGGACTGGCTGGATATGCCATCCGAAACCAAGTACGACTCCTCCAGCATTTTTGTTTCGCCCGAAAAGGCGGAGATGGCGGTGCTGGGCGCCTACGCCTCCTCCTACCACAACGACCTGAACTACCGCCTTGTGTCGGGTACGGACGAATGCAGGTCAACCGAAACCAACAGCAAGTACCAGCTGGCGCAGTACGAGCACGACGCTGCGAACGTGCCGGACGGCGTTTACACCACCATGTACACCACCGTAGAGCGGGCAAACAGCTGCATTAAGGGAATATCCACCATGGATATCGACGACCCAAAGGTTGCCCTGCTGCTGGGCGAAGCCTACGCCCTGCGGGCTTGGGCTTACTTCAACGCGGTGCGCTTTTGGGGCGACGTGCCTTTCCAGCTGCTCCCCACCATCGACGCCGACAGCTACGAGCTGCCCCGCTACCCGCGCGATGAAATCTACGACCAGTGCGTGGAAGACCTCCAAAAAGCGGCGGATTTGCTGCCGTGGAAGGATGAAGCGGGAATACCGTCGGAGCGCTTCTCGAAAAATGCCGCCCTCGGAATTTTGGCGCGGGTAGCCCTCCACGCCGCCGGATACTCCCTGCGCTGGGACTTGAGCGCTACGCCCTACGCCAACGCGCAGCTGGCAAAAAGACCCGACGCGGCGCGCATTACCGAGCTCTACACCATTGCCCGCAACGCCTGCAAAAGGGTGATGGACGAAGGCGGAAACCTGCTGCTGGACAGCTACGACCAAATCTACCGCGACCTCGCAACCAAGAAGTACAACAGGGAAACCATTTGGGAGTTCGGCATGTACGGCGCCAGCCAGACGGATAAAAGCCCCGGGTACACCAGCGGAACAACCATGCCGGCCAACACCGTTTACGCAAAATCAGGCCCGCTGATTGCGCCCATACCAACCCTCTACTTCGACTACGACTCGCTCGACCAGCGGCGCGACGTGAGCATCTGCAATATGCCCGTAACGCTGGAGGGCGGTGCGCTCATGGCAAGAATGAGCACCTACGCCGCCATAAAAATAGGCAAGTACCGCGTTACGTGGAAGTCCGACAACCTGTACGGAGACGGCCGAGCAAACATCAGCATGCCGCTGCTGAGGTACTCCGACGTTTTGCTGATGTTTGCGGAGGCCGACAATGAGCTGAGCGGCGCGCCAACCGCAGCCGCCAAGGAAGCCTACGAGAAGGTGCGCACCCGCGCTTTTCGCAGCAATTCTAACTTGATAGGCAGCACTCCCACCGACAAGGACGGCTTTTTCAGCGCGCTGGTAAAGGAGCGCAAGCTGGAGCTCTGCTTCGAGGGCGCTGCCCTGCGCCGAACAGACCTCGTCCGCTGGGGAATACACTACGAAACGCTCCGCGCGGAAGCCGACAGAATGGTTCGGCTGGGGAACGCTACCGGCGAGTACGCCAACATTTGGAAGTACGCCTCCTATAAGCCAATGGTGATGGACAAGCTGGAGCATCCCGCCATTGCCATACAGGCGCACGGCTACTACCAGGCGAAGCCCACTCCGCAGGATTCTGCCGCGCTGGCCGGAGAGGGATACGAAGTAGCCGACCTGTGCGCCGGATTCTTTACCACCGCCGACAAAACAACCCTGGAGAATTGGGTGGCAGACTTCTTTACCGGCGTAACCAAGCACAAAACAGAGCTGATGCCCTTCAGCAACGCCATGATGAACGACAACCCGATGATACGCGAGCAGCAGCACCCGGGATACAGGTAGAATTAACAATTAACAATTAATAATTAATAATTAATAATTGAGAATTGAGAATTGAGAATTAGTAGCATCGTTCATTAAGTTTGGACGCTCAACCCGCAGGGTTGAATATGAATAACCCCCAATGAAGCGAAGCAATTGGGGGTGGGGCGAGGGGGGAGCAGAGGCAGGGATGATGGTGATGGTGATGATGGTGATGGTGGTGATGGTGGTGATGATGATGATGATGATGATGATGATGATGATGATGATGATGATGATGATGATGATGATGATGATGATGATGATGATGATGATGATGAATGACATGACACTGAGAACTAAAAACTAAGAATAAAAAAATAATATGAAAAAGACTTTTGCCTTTACTGTTTTGGCGTTAGCCTGCGGGGCGCTGCAGGCGCAGCTGCCCGCCTTCCCCGAGGCCGAAGGCTTTGGGCGCTACGCGCTGGGCGCGCGCGGCGTGGCCAACCCCGCCGTGTACCACGTTACCAACCTCAACGACGCCGGGCAAGGCTCGCTGCGCGATGCCGTGAGCCAGCCCGGACGTATTGTGGTGTTCGACACCTGCGGGGTGATACGCATCAAGGAGCGCATCATCTTTTCGGGAAATTCATACGTTGCGGGGCACACCGCGCCGGGCGACGGCATTACCATTTACGGTAACGGCATATCGGTTTCCGGTGCCAACAACATTATTATCCGCTACCTGCGCGTTAACATGGGCGCAGGCGGGCAGTCCGGCAAGGATGCGGTGGCGCTTGCCAACGGCGAAAATATGTGCTTTGACCACCTCTCGGTAGCGTGGGGGCGGGACGAAAACTTTTCGGTCAACTGGGACGGCAAGGGTACGCTGCCGAGCAACATCACCATTCAGAACTCCATCATTGCCCAGGGGCTGGTATCGCACTCCGCCGGAGGGCTTATCCAAACCGAAGTCGGCGTTTCCATTATCGGCTGCCTCTACATAGACAACAATACCCGCAACCCAAAGGTGAAGGGCCTCAACCAGTTTATCAACAACGTGGTGTACAACTGGGGCGGCGCTCAGGGGTACATCCTTGCGGATTCCGACGGGCCTTCGTGGGGCTGGATGGAGGGGAACTACTTCATATCGGGGCCAAAAAGCAGCGCCTTGCCTTTTCAGCGCGCCCGCGAAAACTTTCAGCTCTACACCGGCGGCAACAACAACTTGGTGGACGGCAACAGGGACGGCGTGCTGAACGGCGCACCCACCACCGACGAGCATTACGCCAACAGCCACGGCGGTTCGCCTCCCACCATTGTAGCCTCTCTGGATGATTTTTCGGCGGACAACTGCGGCACCTGCGCCGCTATCCCCAAGCCTCACCCGCCGCTGGCAGGCGGAATGCTCACGCCCGGCGAGGCGTTGGCCAAGGTGATAGCCTCTGCGGGGGCGTCGCTCCCCGCGCGCGCTGCGCTCGACAACCTGCTGATAGGCGAGCTGACTTCCTACGGCGCAAAGGGAGCGCACATATCCAACGAATCGCAGAACGGCATTTACGACGTGGTGGGCGCTGTGAGCGTCGGCGCAAAAGCCGACGACAGCGACAACGACGGCATCCCCGACGCCTGGGAGGACGGCAACGGGCTGAACAAAAATAACCCCGACGACGCCGTGCAGGCTGCCCCAAACGGCTACCTGAACATCGAAAATTACCTCAACAGCATTACCGCTCCCACAGGAAAGCCCTACCTGCGCCGCGCCTTCGGCCTGAAAATGGTCAACCGCGCCAAGCGCTCCGTTGACCTTGCGTGGGAAAATCAGGAACCGGCAGCCGACGCGCTCGCGCTGCAAATCTCCTCCGACGGCGCGTCGTTTGCCGACCTCGCAGCGCTGAGCGCCGGCGCGACGGAGTACGCGGTGGCGGGGCTTGACGAGGAAACGTTCTACTCGTTTCGCGTGCTCACCAAAAAGAGCGGATTTCCCGATGCCGCCTCAGAGGTATTCAGGGTTAGCACCACAGGCGACCCCGCGGCGCCGCTGGCGTGCACCAACCCCACGCCGGCGCAGGGCGATACGCTCAAGCTGTACGGCGAGCTGCTGTTTTCGTGGAGCAACGAAACGGGAACGTGGAGCCGCCCCGTAACCTACAAAGTTTTTTTTGGCACCGAAAGCGGAGCGCTGGCGCCCCTGCACAGAACGCCGCTGGCCGGCGCGTCGTTTACCTACCTCCCCGTTGAGCCGCTCGCGCCGGGCGTAACCTGCTACTGGCGGGTGGACGCAATGAACGCCTTGGATACGGTGCAGGGCGAGGAGTGGCGCTTTGTAACGGGAGCAGCGCAAATGGCCTACGCGGATATTGGAAAGGATTACGTGTCGGGCACAAGCCTATCGGGGCTTGCCATGTCAAAATCAAATGTGCTTATATCGAGCGCCTTTAACGGGCCATACGTAATTTTTCCGGACACAGACAACGAGCTTACCATCATCCTGGGCGGCGGCGCGGCGGCAAAGTCAACCGACGGCTCCTACCTGCCGCAAAGCGCCGGCAGCATTGCGATATTCGACCTCAGCGGAGACACCCACTACGTTGAGGTGGCGGCCACCGGCGGCACCGATACCGCCAAAAGAAAAATAGCGGCGGTAACCATCAACGGCACCAGCGGCAACGTGAGCAGCCCGGCGGCGCCCATCCTTGTTTTTTCGAACAGCTCGCCGTTCAACCCAAGCGGCATACTCGACTTTGAGCAGGTAGAGCTGCCGGTAGCCCGCGCAGGCGAGCCTGCCGTCACCCTGCAAGCGCCCAACGGGTGCAGGGCGTTCCGCATATACCGCAAAGTAACGCTCGCGCTGCAAGGCAGCCTGTACAGCATAGACCCCAGCGGCGAAGTTACCCTTGCCAACGGCGAGAGCCAGCGCATCCCCTACCTCGGCGTGCTGCTGGAGACGGTAGCCGCGCCCAAAACCGGCAGCAGCGGTAGCGGCAGCAGCCCCAATGACGACGACGATAGCAGCAATAACAACGCGCCTACCGCAGCCCCAAAGCATGCGCTCGCCGCGCTTGCCTGCTACGGCAACGCCGTGCACAACCCCGCCACCGTTACGGTACGCATATACAACATTCTGGGCGTACTGATAATGCAGTCGCGCAGCGCCGTAATCTCCGTTGCGCACCTGCCTGTGGGGATATACATTGCCGCCACAGAAAAGGGCGAAACGGTGAAGTTTTTGAGAGTTAAGAGCTAAGAGTTAAGAATTATACTTCGCGCGGCATGGTTTTGTGCTTGTCCCCGTAAACTAAAGCATACGGAGCGGAGATGTAAGGTTTGCAGGAAGACATTCAGTTTTTAGGCCGCCCTAAAATGTTTTTAGGCCATCCTAAAATGTTTTTAGGCCATCCCAAAATGTTTTTGGGAAGCCCCAAAATGTTTTTGGGAAGCCCTAAAATGTTTTTAGGCCGTCCTAAAATGTTTTTAGGCCGTCCCAAAATGTTTTTGGGAAGCCCCAAAATGTTTTTGGGAAGCCCCAAAATATTTTTGGGAAGCCCTAAAATGTTTTTAGGCCGCTTCTGCCGTCCCGTAGAGCCTGCCCCGAGCGTAGCCGAGGGGGACGGAATGTTGGTAGAAAGCACGGTTATCCCTCTACCCCTCCTGCCCCGTTAGGGGCAGAATATGAGCGAAAGGCGCCGGGCAACGTGGCGTTAACCAATATTCCGTCCCTCCGGGACGGCAAACGTACGTCCGGCATTACGATAAAGTATTTCTTAAGCAATGACGAATAAACAAGATATAGCAGTTAAAAGTGTCAGCCCGTATAGACCTCACCCCCGGCCCCACACCAAAGGAGAGGGGTGGCTTGCGCCGAATATAGTGTCCCTCTCCCCACTCCTTTTGAGAGGGGCAGGGGGTGA
>JAISGH010000212.1 GCA_031263185.1 Prevotellaceae bacterium
CACGAAAAACCGATCATACAGCTATCTATTTCTACCAACATTTTGTGCCTAACGGCACAAAAATAGAACGAAAATATTTTTATGTGAATATCACATTCTTGACACCCCACCCTACGGGACGGCGTAAGCATCTATTGAATATAACCGCTAATAAAGTAACAAATCATCTTATCTATGGAGTACAGCGATATTTTTATTCCTGTAGCAGAGCACTTGCAGGCGTTAGGCGCGGCCAAGCTGCACAACCGTTGGGGTAGCCGGATTAAGTACGGTGTCAAAGGCTTTGATTGGGCTTGGCTCGACAGCTTTAAGGTTGCGCTCGTAGGCCTGCGCAAGCACGGAGCGCCCAACAGCTTTACTTCGCTGCGCGAAGAGCTTTACGCCCTGTTTGCTCACAGCAAATCCTTACCGGCCATTGACCTTGGCGACATTGAGGTGGCGCCGGGCGCTAACGATATGCAGGCAGCAAAGTTAGCCTGCGTTTTGCAAAAGCTGCTCGCCAAAGGCATTTTTCCCATCGTTTTTGGCGAAAACATGTGGGGCGCAAGCAGCGTGTACGACGCCGTAAAGGCATACCAAAAGAGCGTTGCCGCCGCCTTTATTCTCCCGAGCGTTTGCCTGGGCAGCGCGCAGGAGCCGCTTTCGGACGATAACGTATTAGCCCACTTCATGGCAGACTACGGCCGAGAGCTGGAAACGCTCAACGTGCTGGCCTACCAAAGCTACCTTTCTTCGCCCGCCGATGTGCAAATCCTTGGCGACAGGTACTGCGAGCTCATGCGCTTAGGCGCCGTGCGCGATGGCGTAAGGCACGCCGAGCCGCTGCTGCGCGATGCCGACGTGCTCTGCGCCGGCGTTAACGCTGTGCGCTGGAGCGACGCGCCTGCGGCCATTGACCCCTCGCCCAACGGCCTGTATGCCGAGGAGATGTGCCAGCTAGTGCGCTTCTCGACTTTTTCCGATAAGCTCAAAACATGCTACCTGGGCGGGTTCAACCTTGTTGGCGATAGCCGGCGCCAAACGGCAAAGCTGGTAGCGCAAATTATTTGGCACGTTGTTGATGGCTTTGCCTGCCGCGTAGGCGACGACCCTGCTGTTCCCAAAACCTGCCGCAAGCTGCAGGTGGAGATGGGAAGCAAAAATCAGCAGCTCGTCTTTTACCAGAGCAAGGCAACCGACCGCTGGTGGATGGACATTCCCGTTGATGGCGCCTCCAAATCGCGCATAATCCCGTGCGAGCGGGACGATTATGAGAAAGCCTTGCGCTTGGAAGTGCCCGATCGCTGGCTGTGGCTCTACAAAAAGTTGGCCTGTTGAGGGAGTGATGTTTGGCTTTTACCTTTCCGTATTATTAAATAGTTTGAAATTATTATGCGAAGTTTTATATTCCCAAAAAAATGGAGTTCTCAACAATTGCTGTTTATAAAGTTTTACTTACATTTGCCCCCGCTTGTTTAGAGAGAAAAAAAACAGGGAGAAAAACAGGTTTAACTTTTTTGCAAGTGTCGGCTGATGAAATAAGAAAGACTTGTAGAAGATGCATGGGAATGAGGGTGAACGCTTGCCAAAAGAAGAAAGAATATTGACATGCAGGGTTGCATACGACCATATAAAACAAGCTATATTCGCATGAAAAAAACAACCTGCATAGCCGTTTTTTTGATGATGGTAGCCGCTACAGTACTACGCGCGCAGCACGATTCGCAAATAACTCAGCACATGTTTAGCCAGGTACTTGTTAATCCGGCGTGTGCAGGCAACGGCGAAATGCTTGATGCAACATTTATACAACGTTCTCAATATATGGGTTTTAAAGGAGCGCCTTCGGTGTGGTCGTTGGGCGTAAGCACTCCGTTTATGCTGTTCGACGCTAACCATGGGGCTGTTGTCGCCGTAACAGGCGATAAAATAGGAAACTTTGACAACATGAGCTTTAGCGCAGGATACGCCTACCGCCACAAGTTTAGCAGCGTTGCTACGCTGGGGGTGGGAATTTCGCTGGGTGGGGTGTCCTATAAGCTGGTTTCGCCGTCCGAATGGAACGCCTACAGCGACGATCCTGCCGTACCCCAGCGGGAAGAATCGTCCTCTACAGGATTCGATATGGGGCTGGGAGCATACTACGATGAGCGCGATTTTTACGTAAGCTTTGCTTGCCGGCACCTGAATCAGCCGCGTGTGCTCACAGTCAACAGCGGCGACAAAACGCTGCTGGTAAAGCGTACGTTTTATTTAAGCGGAGGCTACCGGTGGCAAATGCCAAACGAAAAATTTGAATTAGACCCGTCGGCTATGCTGATGTTTACGTCGCTTGCAAAGCCGCAGCTTGAGTTTGGCGCTAATGTGTTTTACCTGAAGCGGTACTGGGGAGGCTTGTCCTACCGAATAGGGGACGCGCTGGGAGCGCTGGCAGGTATTACGGTCAGCGAAGCTTTCAGAATGGGAGTAGCGTATGAGTATCCTCTATCAAAGCTGATAGGGACAAATGGCGGAAGCTTGGAGATATTCGTATCCTACGCTTTTGAGCTGAAGTTGACAAAAAAAGAAAGAAAATATAAAAGTATTAGGTTTTTATAAGGTTTTTATAAGTAAATATTTCTATTAAGTAAGTATTTCTATGTGGATTACGAAAAAAAAAGTTAGATTGAATCTTGGGATTCTTATTCTATTGATGGCCGGATGCTCTGCGGAAATAGGTGGAGAACTGGTGGGAGTGCAGGGCCGGCCGCCGCAAGGCCAAGAGTTACCCCCATACGGGATGGTGCTTATTCCGCAAGGTAGCTTCAACATGGGCATGAACGACGAAGACCTCATTTTTGCAATGAATGCCCCTATTAGTACGGCTTCGATAGACGCTTTTTGGATTGACCAAACCGAAATTACCAATAACGAGTATCGGCAATTTGTATATCACGTTATTGACTCTATCTCACGCCGCCTGCTGGGCGAGCAGTTTGAGGAATTTTTAATTACCGAAAATGCATTGGGAGAACCTTTAGACCCACCCCTCATTAATTGGGAGCCAAAAATTAACATGTCAAATCCCGAACATGTTGCGATTCTCAACGAGCTGTATACTACTAATGCCTTAAGAGGAAAATCATTAAAAGCGCAGCGGCTGGTGTACGAATTCGCTTGGCTTGATTACGATAAAGCGTTGGGCAGAAAATCTATACGGGATACGACAGAGTTTATTTTTGACGAGTATGGAAACGTAGAGCAGGCTACGTACATTATAAAGGAAAGCCTATCTATTTACCCCGATACGATGGTGTGGTTGCGCGATTATGCTTACGCCTACAATGAGCCTTTTGCACTTCGCTATTTTACCCACCCTGCTTTCGATGATTACCCTGTGGTGGGAGTAACATGGAAGCAAGCTTTCGCTTTTTGCTCATGGCGCACCAGGCTGATGCGCGAGTACTGCCTCAAAACCAAGCGTGTTCCACCTCAAGATTACAGGTTGCCAACCGAGGCAGAGTGGGAGTATGCCGCTCGGGGCGGACTTGAGGGTGGAAAGTATCCGTGGGGAGGTTTATACACCTACGATAAGACAGGTTGCTACCGCGCAAACTTCCTCCCGCAGCGCGCAAGGTATGGCCTCGACGGAGGAACAAAAACTTTACCGGTGGGCAGCTTCCACCCTAACGATTTTGGATTGTTTGACATGGCCGGTAACGTTGCCGAATGGACAATAAGTACTTACGACGAGCAGACCTACAACTTTGTCAACAGCATGAACCCGACCTACCGCTACAACGCGACAGGAGGAGATCCATTAGCAATGAGGCGCAAAACGCTAAAAGGCGGCTCGTGGAAAGATATTGCCTACTTTTTACAGTGCGGCGCCAGAACATTTGAATACCAGGATACGGCAAAATCATACATTGGCTTTAGATGTGTTCGCTCTTACGTGGGCAGGTAAGCTTGCCGCCGGAGAGCGTTAACGCATACCAAAACCCCACGCATGTTGCGCGGAGGTAAAACTAAATTCAAAAATCAAAGATGGCTAATTTTACAGGAAGCAAGGGCTGGAAATTATTTATGGCTAAGCTTTACGGCTTAGGAGCAGCAGTAGTTATTGTAGGAGCTTTATTTAAGCTTGAGCACTTTCCCGGCGCCAGCATTATGCTTATTGTGGGAATGTCGGTAGAAGCATTTATTTTTATATGCTCTGCTTTTGAACCTCTCCCTCATCCGGAACCTCAATGGGAGTTGGTTTACCCCGAATTAGCCGCCGACGGCGGCGGAGCGCACCATGGCGTAAAGTCGTCAAAAGGTAAGTCCAAGAAGAAATCAGTCATAGAAAGTGCCGAAGTTGTCACCGTAGCCACCGGGCCTTCAATAGGAGAAATCGCGCCAACAGCCACCGGCAGCAGCAAGGACGGAATTGCTGCTCTTGCCGCAATTGGTAACATTGATTTAGGCAACCTCAACATCGAAAAGCTGGCAACGGGGCTCAACAAGCTGGGTGAAACAACCGAAAAACTTACAACGTTGTCGGAGACAGCAGTGGCAGCGAATACGCTTTCCGAAAAAATGCACCATGCCTCTCTTACCGTTGCCAACTTCTCGCAATCATACGAAAATTCTTCGCAAACCTTGTCGGAATCAATACATGCTCTTGCAGATACCTACCAGGGTACAGCAGAAATTATGAACGTGTCGGGTAAGCAAATGGGCGATAGCATGAGCGCAACGGGCAAGCAGGTAGCAAAAGTTATGGATGAGGCCGCCGGAGATTTTGCTAAAGCCATTAGCGCCTCCGGCAGGCAGGTTGGCGATGAGGTAAACAAAACGAGCAGGCAAGTGGCCGAAATAATGGGAACAATTGTAGAAAACTTCGCTAAAGTTATGGACGATTCGAGCAAGCAGGTAAGCAGCGAAGCAGGAAAAATCGGCAAGCAAATGACCGATATGATAGAAAACGCTACCGGAAACTTTGCCGCTACGTTTGCCATTATTGACCAACAGATAAAGGAAAATTTGAACGATATAGGGCAGAACAATATTCTGTACACCAAGCAGGTGGAGGTGCTGAACAAAAATCTGACAGCGCTTAATACCGTTTACGAGCTGCAAGCGCAGGAAACCGGCAAATACCACAAAAATTCTGCAATTATGGGGCAGCATCTCGAAAGCTTTGTGGCAGAGTTGGCGCACTCGGTTGACGGAAACCGGAACTTTGGCAGGGAAATTACGCACCTCAACAAAAGCATTGCAGAGCTTAACAGCATTTATGGCAGCATGTTGTCGGCGGTGCAGCTGGCAACCAAGAAAAAATAGCGACGGAAACACAAATACGGACAAAAAACATAACTTTAGAATATGTCTGGAGGAGGCAAAGAAACACCAAGGCAAAAAATGATAGGCATGATGTACTTAGTGCTAACAGCAATGCTGGCGCTCAATGTATCGGCCGAAGTGTTGAATGCCTTTAAACTTTTTGAAACCGGATTGTCGCAAACGGCGAGGGTATTCAGCGAAAAAAACGACGCTACGGAAAATGCATTTCGCACAGCCAACGCCGAAAATAAAAAGCGCGTAGGGCCGTGGCTCGCAAAGTCGCTTGATGTGCGCGAAAAATCGAAGCAGCTGGTTGCCTACATAGAATCGCTGAAAGTAGAAATGGTTAAGCTGGCTGACGGCGCAGAAAATCCGCCATCCGTAGAAAACGGAAAGGTTGTCGGAGAGCGTATTGTTAACGTATCCTCCACCGAGCCAAGCAGCAACCTGATGGTGCGCCAGGCAAAAGGCTTAGAGCTGAAAAACAAGCTGGGAGAACACCGGACTTACTTGCTGTCGATGCTAAAGCCCAATGCAACCAGGCTTATTAACAATGTTGAAAAGATGCTCGAAACCAAGGATGTTCATTCAGCGCATGATGGAGCCGTAAAACCTTGGGAAGTAGGAACGTTTACAGATTTACCGGTGATTGCGGCAGTGCCCCTGCTTACCAAAATACAGGTGGACATTCTTACCTGCGAGGCCGATATGATGTCCTACTTTTTATCGCAAGCCGATGTCGGCACGGTAAAAATTGATAACTTTGACCCTGTAGTGCAATCGGTATCGGATTACGTGATACGCGGAGGAAAATTTGAGGCGCAAATATTTTTGGCCGCATCCGACAGGTCGCTACAGCCGGATGTGGTAGTAAACGGACATCGCTTGCAAACCGTTGAGGGCAAAGCGCGCTACGAGGCGCAGGCCAACAGCGTTGGAGAGCAAACAATAACAGGGTCTATCACGCTTAACGGAAAACCCTACCCGTTTACTTACAGGTATACGGTTGCCGAGCCAAGCGTGGTGGTATCGCCCTCAAAAATGAACGTGCTGTACCGCGGCGTGCTCAACCCTATTGATGTGTCGGCGGCAGGAATTCCCGACAGCAAGGTGCGGATTAGCGTGAGCAACGGCGTTCTGAGCAGGGGAAGCGGCCAATACATGATAAATCCGGGCAACGGAATGACGTGTGACGTGAGCGTCGTTGCAGAGATAGACGGTGAGGCGCGAAACATGGGCAAAAAAACATTCCGCGTAAAAAGCGTACCCCAGCCGGTGCCCGAAATGGACGGAATACAGGGGAAAACGGCAACCCGGCAGCAGCTGGTATCATCGCAGGGCATTCGCGCTGTTATGCCGCAAGATTTTGACTTCGACCTGAAATTCTTGATAAAGTCTTTTGTGGTATTTGCCCCTATTGACGGATACGTAATGGAAGAAACAGCATACAACCAAATGTTTACCGATAAGCAAAAGAAGATAATGGCGCGGCTGCAAACCGGCCAGCGGTTGAGCATTACGGAAATCAAAGCGGTAGGCCCCGATGGAAAAGTGGTTGATTTGCAGGATTTAAGCATAAAAGTGAGATGATTTTTACACGTGTAGCACTTTGTGCTACTTTTATAAAGAAAATATTTATGAGGAAAAAGAGTATGAAAAAGAGTATGAAAAAGAAAGGATTTTTGACCTTAACGGTAATTACAGCGCTGCTTGTAGTAAGCATAGATGTGTCGGCGCAGCAGGAAGCGGCAGCAACGCAAAATTCGAATGTCGGCGGTATGAAACAAAGCTTAGCGCAGGATGGATTGTTCAAAAAACAAGTCGTTGTAACGCGCGACCCCATACCCTACCTGTATGTTCGCGAAGAAGATATCATCTGGTCAAAGCGAGTTTGGCGCACCATAGATTTGCGCGAAAAGATTAACTTCTCGCTCTACTACCCTACAGTGGATATGATGCTACGCCGCAGCTTCATACAAACGCTTGTAGATGCTATACGCAACGGCGAAATCCGCGCTTTTGATCCGGAGGACGACGAGTTTACAACGCTACTTTCGCCTCAAGACCTAAACTCGCGCTTTGACGCCGTAGATAAATCCGAGCGCAGGCAAAAAATGGACGGCTCGGGCGATACAACTATTATTATTCCCGGCGAGTACCGGTGGGATGAGGTGCGCGAGCTGCTTATCAAAGAGGATTGGTTTTTTGACAAGCACTACTCCAAAATGATGGTGCGCATAGTAGGAATTTGCCCCATAAAGGTGTACAAAAAGCAGCTGAACACGGGTGGAGATGAAGACGACGCCGATGCCGAGCTGCAAAAAAAGCAACTCTTTTGGGTGCACTACGACGAAACGCGCAAAGTGCTGGCGCGTACGCCGGCCTACATGTCCAACAACGACGCTACAATTGTTTCGTACGATGATATATTTAACGAACGCCGCTTTTCTTCCTACATTACAAAGGAATCTAACCCGCACAACAACCGCCCCATTTCGAGCTACATTTCGGATGGCTACGCTGCGCTGCTGGAATCGGAAAGGATAAAGAACGCTATCTTTATCTTTGAGCACGATTTGTGGGAATACTAACAGCTTTCGGTCTCCTCTGCGCTACTATGAATACCCCCTAATTGGGGGGGGGCTACGCAAAGATACTCCCCATACCTGCAACACCGAAAGGGTCAATGCCATTAAGTTAAGCCGTAACAATCTGCGCGCGCTCGTCGTCACAGCAAAGCCATTCGTAATTGTTTTTTAGGGAAGGAGCGTTATTCTGGCGTGGCTGACGCCGAATATTGTGTCCCTGCTCCCCTCTCCTTTGGAGAGGGGCCGGGGGTGAGGTCTCTACTGTTATATCTTGTTTATTTGTCATTGCTAAGTAGGGTCTGCTGAAAAAGTAATAATTTTCTATAAATCAGCATATTATGCATTATTTTCGTGATATAAGTGCAAGTAAATATGACAAAAGCGCTCAAAAGCCTTGCACTTGAAAAATTCG
>JAISGH010000213.1 GCA_031263185.1 Prevotellaceae bacterium
CGGGGAAAAAACATACACGGCATGTGGGGCAACCCCTACGGGGTTGAGTGCCAGAGGTGTCGACCTCTCCCCCAGCTTTAGCTGGGGGTTATTTACGGAAAACGCCTCCGGCGTTGGAAGCAGCAGGCGGTCGCCTTTTCACACAGCCTCCTTTGGAGAGGGGCCGGGGGTGAGGTCTCTACGGGATGACATTTTTAACTGTTATATCTTGTTTATTTGTCATCTCTAAAATTATGTTCTTTGAATAGTAAACTGAATATAAGAAAGCTGCTTAAAACGGAATTTTGTCGTACACCCAATTGCGATTTCGGCGTTTTTTGTACTTTTGCACCATAATTATGGAACAAAAACAAGCGCTTTTAGGCAAAACCCTATCCGGTCTGGAGGAGGTTGCAGCCGACTTGGCAATGCCCAAGTTTGCTGCCAGGCAAATGGCCGACTGGCTTTACAAAAAACACGCCGCCGATGTTGGCGAGATGAGCAACCTTTCGCTCAAGCACCGCGCCGCGCTTGCCGCGCGGTACGAGGTAGGGCTGCGGCCGTTCTCGGCTTTGCAGAAGTCGGCGGACGGCACGGAAAAATACCTGTTCGAGGTTGGAGGCGCAAAGCAAGTTTGCGTCGAATCGGTCGTCGAATCGGTGTTCATCCCCGAAGCCGGACGCGCTACGCTGTGCCTTTCGTCGCAAGCCGGGTGCCGAATGGGTTGCAGGTTTTGCATGACGGCGCGCATGGGCTTTCGGCGCAGCCTGACCTCCGGCGAAATCATCAACCAGATTTTCAGCATCCCCAACAGCGAAAAGCTCAGCAACCTTGTATTCATGGGCATGGGCGAACCAATGGACAACATCGACAGCGTGCTGGGCAGCCTGGAAGCTATCACGGCGCCCTGGGGTATGGGGTGGTCGCCAACGCGCGTTACGGTCTCCACCATTGGCGTGCTGCCTGCCCTGCAGCGCTTCCTGAGCGAGAGCCGCTGCCACCTTGCAGTAAGCCTGCACTCGCCCTTTGCCGACGAGCGCCGCGAGCTAATGCCCATGCAAAAAGCGTTCCCGCTGGAGGAAACCATGGCGCTCATTCGCCGGTACAGCTGGGCAGGGCAGCGTCGCGTGAGCTTCGAGTACATCATGTTTGCCGGCGTAAACGATACGCCACGCCACGCCGCAGCGCTGGCGCGCCTGCTGGGAGGCGTTGAGTGCCGCGTCAACCTCATTCGCTTCCACCAGCTTCCCGATAGCCCCCTGAAAGGCTCGCCAACGCAGGCCATAGAAAAGTTCAGAGATATGCTCTTGCAAAGGAAAATCATTACGACTATCCGCGCCTCGCGCGGCGAAGATATTCTGGCTGCATGCGGAATGCTGTCGGCTAACGCCGGAAAGTAGCAGGGCGTTGATTTGGCTTCAGGCTGTGGAGCGGAGGCTGCAAGCGCTAATTTTGCTTTCCTCCCGGCTCTCTTACGGTAGCGGCGGGGAGTCGCTGTGGGGGTCGGCGTCTTCGCTGAGGCGGTTGAGCTGCTCCACGTACTCGCGCGTGTTGTACAGGCGCGGCACCTTGTTTTGTCCGCCGAGCTTTCCGCGCCGGGTCATCCAGCGGTAAAAAGAGCCTGAGGCAAGGCTGCGCACAAGGGGCATGTTGAGGGTGGTGTTGTTCTTTCGCTTGGCCTCGTAGTCGGAGTTGGCGGCGCAGAGGGCCTGGTCGAGCAGGGTGGTAAATACGGCGAGGTTGGTGGGCGGGTGCTCAAACTCAACGAGCCACTCGTGGCCGCCTTTCTCGTCGCCGCGCATGAACACCGGCGCCACCGTATATTCCCTGATGCTGGCGTTGGTGGCTAAGCAGGCGGTGCGCAGCGCGTTCTCGGCGTTGTCTATCACCAGCTCTTCGCCAAATACGTTGATGTAGTGCTTGGTGCGTCCGGTGATTTTAATTTTGTGCGGAAAGAGCGAGGTGAACTCCACCGTATCGCCAATTACGTACCGCCACAGCCCGCCGTTGGTGGTGATTACCAGCGCGTAGCTCACGCCCTTTTGCACGTCGGCAACGGTGTGGCACGCGGGGTTTGCCGAGCCAAACGCGGACATGGGGATGAACTCGTAAAAAATGCCGTAATCGAGCATAAGCAACATGCCGTTGTCGCTCAAGTCGTCCTGAATACCGAAAAAGCCTTCCGAGGCGTTGTAGGTTTCGAGGTAGCGCATGTCGGGCGACGGGATAATGGCGTGAAACTGCTCGCGGTACGGCGCAAAGTTTACCCCGCCGTGGATAAACAGCTCCAGCTGCGGCCATATTTCGAGCAGGTTGCTCTTGCCGGCGTAGCGCAGCAGGTAGCGCATCAGCACGAGGTTCCACGACGGCACCCCGACGAACTGCACTACGTTTTCGCTGAGCGTTTCTTCGGCTATTCGCCTCACCTTTTCCTCAAAATCGGCAATGAGCGCCACCTCCTTGCTGGGCGTACGCACCAGCTCGGTGATCATGGGCGCGTTGTCGATGAGGATTGCCGACAGGTCGCCGCAGTAAGTGTTGGCGCCGATGTTGGCCACCTGGTGGCTTCCGCCAAGCGTCAGCCCTTTGTTGGTGAGAATGTTGCTGTCGGGAAAGCGGTTGAGGTAAAAGGTCAGCACATCCTTTCCGCCGCGGTAGTGGCAGCTGTCCAGCGAGCACTGCGGCACGGGGATGAACTTGCTCTTTTCGGTGGTTGTGCCGGATGACTTGGCAAACCACTTGACTTCTTCGCCGCACAGCACGTTGCCTTCGCCCTGCATCATGCGCTCAATGGCCGGGCGCAAATCGTCGTAGAGGTGCAGGGGCACCCGCTGCTGGTAGGTTTCGACGCTTTTGATTGATGAAAAATCGTACCGGCAGCCAAGCTCCGAGCTTTGCGAACTCTCGATATTTTGCAGCAGCTGGCGCTCCTGCGCTGCCGCCGGATTTTTGCGAAAACCGTCTATCTCCGTCAGGCGGCTCTTGAACATCAGGTTGAATATGGAATTTATAAAGGACATGGAATGAAAATTCAAATTTTTTTTATCAGGCTTTCAGCTTAACGGGCTGCAAAATTATTTTCTTTAGCTGATCGCGCCGGCGCTCGTCGCCCAAAGCGACACGCAAATGTACATAAAATTTCCGAATTGTACGCAAGCATATAAAAGCGGGCTAATTCTTTTTTTAGAGGTGCTATGAAGATGATTAGTGTGCCAAAAATGATTTTGTTGCAACGGCGAGGAACGCTTGCGCCGTCTTGTAGGGACGGAATATTGGTAGAAATGCTGCCCCCCCCGCCTCTCCCCCGTCCCGTAGAGCCTGCCCCGAGCGTAGTCGAGGGGGACGAAATATTGGTTAACAGCATGTTATCATTTATTTTTACCCATATTCCGTCCCGTAGGGACGGCGCAAGCGTCCCTCACCGCTGTAACAAAATCATTTTTGGCACAATAACCCTCCTATTTAACACTAATATCCTTTACAACCACTTAATATACAGCTAATATACTGTGTGTCATGCGTTAAAACATGCCTTTAAGTATTTGCTGCATGTTCTATTTTTGATGAAAAATTGCTATTTTTGCGCTGCAAAGTGCCACAAAAGTGGCACAAAAAAAATGAATGGAGGCCGGAAAATCCGAGCCAACGCAAAGGTACAAAAAAATACGTAAATTATGGCAACTTTCAAAGCAATGGTGTACAAGCACCACCGTAAGGCAGACGGCACGTACAACGTGAAAATTCGCATTACCCACAAAAGCGTAAAGCGCAACCTCGCAACTAACATCATGGTCGATGACCGCGACCTTACGCGCAGCCTGCGCGTAAAAAATCAAAAGTACATCGATATACTTGAGGATATGGTGCGCCGCTGCCGCAAAAAGTGCAACGAACACGCGCTGCTACTCGGAGATATGACCGTAGATGACGTGGCGCGGCTCGTTGCCGATATTGTAGCCGGCAAGCGGGAGGATGCGGGAGGGCACTTTGAGCTGGACTTTGTCAAGTACAGCAGCGACCACGTCGCCAAGCTCCGAAAGGATGGGCGCGAGGGCACCGCTGAGCTGCGGGAAAAATCCGTAAAAAGCCTCATCAAGTTCGTGGGTAGAGATACTATAAGCGTACACGAGATAACGTCCAAATTCGTGAGAAATTGGATTGAATTTATACGCGAAAGCGGCGCTACCTCCGCCGCAGGGATTTACCCTGCTAACGTGAGGGCTATACTCAACGCCGCTAAGGAAGAGTTTAACGACGAGGATATGGAGATTATCCGCATCTCCCTTTCGCCGTTCAAAAAGGTAGCGCTTCCCAAGCCCCCGCAGCGCAAGCGTCGTGCGCTGGACGTGGAGGTGGTGCAGAAGATATTTGCCTACAGCGGCGAGCTGAGCCGATCCGCCGCCTATGCCCGCGATGTGTTCATGCTTAGCTTCCTGCTGGTGGGCATGAATGAAGTTGACCTGTTCACCTGCACGGATTGCAGCGGCGGGCGCATAACGTACCGGCGCGCCAAGACAACCGGACGGCGCACGGATAAGGCGGAAATATCTATCAAAGTAGAGCCGGAGGTGTCGGCGCTGCTGGAAAAGTACCGCGATGTAACCGGCGAGCGGGTATTTTCGTTCTACCGACAGTACGACAGCGTTAAGTCGTTCTCCTCCGCCGTGAACGGAATTAAGCAAAAACTCAAGGGTGGCAAAACGCACACCGGCGGCCTAAAGGAGCTGGGGGCGCTGGTGGGCGCACCGGAGCTTATCTTCTACGCCGCCCGCCACTCGTGGGCTACCATTGCCCGCAACCGGTGCGGCGTCTCGAAAGATGACGTATCGCTGTCGCTAAATCACAAGGAAAATAGCAGCGTAACCGACACCTATCTGGAGAAGGATTGGAGCCTTATTGACAGGGCAAACAGAAAGGTGA
>JAISGH010000054.1 GCA_031263185.1 Prevotellaceae bacterium
AAGGATTGTAGGAATGTTGCGCCTGCGCGGCGTATGATGCCGAAAGTAGCAGCGCTGCCAAAATAAAAATTGCCCGCTTCATAGTACTGAAAATTAAAAAGGTTAATGCACATCGGTTACTCTCTTTGCTACTGAGGTTGTTTTGTTGAGAAAATTAGGTAAAGATGAGGTTATACCCTCAAAAGAACCTCATTTTCAACCTAATTCTTATAACAAAACAACCTCAGTAGCAGATTGGTGAATAAAAATTCTCCGACCTCATTACCGCATTTTCCGCAACCATTTTCATCGTTTTAGCGAGGTATTGCTGTACATATTAATTCATTGCTACTGAGGTTGTTTTTGTTAGAGAAGATGAGGTGGAAAATGAGGTTTCAAAATGCCATTTACTCTTTCCCCCTGCGAATCATTTTCTCCCACCGTCATTCCTGCTTTTGCGGGAATGTTTGCGGTGCGCTACCATTCAGCAGGTAGTCCGCTATTCCTTTGGCGGCTTTACGCCCCGACTCAATGGCGCGAACAACCAAGCTTGCCCCCAAGGCAGCGTCTCCGGCGGCAAAAATTTTACCTGTTGAGGTACGGTTGCTGCCGTCAACGCTGATATTTTTGCGCTCGCTGAGCGCTACCCCCAGCTCCTTGGCTAACCCTTCGTACACGGGGTGCACAAATCCCATTGCCAGAAGCACCAAGTCGGCTTTTATTGCTTCCGTGCGGCCGGTGTGCTTCAGCTGCTGGCGGCCGGTGTCGGGACAGCGCGTCCATGCTACCTCCTCGACTTCGGCGGAGGTTACCGCGCCGTTTTCGCCCGTAAGCTTACGGGTGTCCAGCAGCCAGCGCCTTGTGCACCCTTCCTCGTGCGAGGAGGAGGTTTTCAGCACCAGCGGGTATGCAGGCCAGGGGGTATCGGGATTTTCGCCTTCGGGCGGCTTGGGCATAATCTCTATTTGGGTAACGCTTAGCGCGCCCTGCCGGATGGACGTGCCCACGCAGTCGCTGCCCGTGTCGCCTCCACCGATGACCAAAACGTGCTTTCCCTTGGCCGATATGCGCTCCTGCGGCGGCACTTGCCGGCCATCAACCACCCTGTTTTGCTGGCGGAGAAACTGCAGCGCAAAGTGAACGCCGCCGAGTTCCCGCCCTTCGACGTTCAAGTCGCGCGGCACGCCGGCCCCGATGCAGAGGCAAACGGCATCGTAGTCTGCAAGCAGCTGCTTTGGCGAAATATCTTTTCCGGCTTCAACGCCGGTGACGAACTTTATCCCTTCCTGCGCCATCAGCGCTACGCGGCGGTCAATAATTTTTTTGTTGAGCTTGAAATCGGGAATACCCAGCCGGAGTAGCCCGCCAACGGCTTCGTCTTTTTCGTAAACGGTAACGCCAAAGCCGGCTTGGTTAAGGCGGTTGGCGGCAGACAGGCCGGCAGGGCCGGAGCCGACGATGGCAACCCGCTGCGCCAGCCTGCTCTTGGGCGGGTGCGCCGTAACGTACAGCTCATCGAACGCTTTTTCGGCAACAGCAACCTCGTTCTCGCGGATGGTGACAGCCTCGTGGGAGAGCGCCAGCACGCAGGATTTTTCGCACAGGGCAGGGCATACCCTCCCCGTAAACTCCGGAAAATCGTTGGTGGCGGCGAGCAGGCTGTAAGCTTCCTGCCATTTTCCCTTGTAGAGCGCGTCCTGCCATTCGGGCTGGCAGTTGCCCAGCGGACATGCCCAGTGGCAAAACGGTACGCCGCAGTCCATGCAGCGTGAGGCTTGCAGGCGTCGGTCTTCTGAGTTGAGGGTTTGCTCCACCTCAGCGTAGTCGCCTATACGGTCGTTGAGCGCCCTGTATCCCGCCTCCTTGCGGGCAATGCTTAAAAATGCTTTTGGATTTCCCATGGTTGTGCTTTAAAATCTATACAGATACGAATTTGGTATTTGAATGATTTTTTTGATTATAGCCGCAAAAATAGATGAAAATCTTACGATTTCCAAGCACATGCAATGAAAAAAGTTTTTTACAGAAGATGCGTAGCGGCTTGGTGATACACGAGCTGGGAAAGATTTAACTCGGTTTTACAGCAATACCTTTTGGAATGGCCGACAAAAATACCTGCCAGAAAGATGTATAAACTACTGTTTGTTGCTGATGCTCTGCCCAAGCAACGCCAACATCTCGGTATGCTTTTACCCGCTCTTTCTCTACATTTGTTTCTCTCATCTTTCTTTGGAACTTTTTCGTCATGAAGAATGACACTTTGAAAATTCTTGCTAACTTTACAGATTATAACCTTGCCAGCCCATGAGGTTTATTGGATGTATTCCAATCTGCATGATGAATGAGCTCAACCGACGATTGGAAATATACTTGATTTACCCCATGAGATAAAAATATTTTTTTTACGGTGCAAAGATAGGTGATAATTTTCAACAATACAAATTTTTTTTGATGATAATTTTCGATATTTTTGAGAAATATTTTGGTTCAAATATTAGAAATGGCTAATAATGAGAGTATTAGCATTGGTGCTATTGAAAAAACAATTGGCGCAAGTAAGGGCGTTTTATCCCGTGCTTTGGCTAAAGGTACGGATATTCAAGCCAAGTGGATACAGCGAATAGTTGAAAATTATCCCCAATATAGCTCTGATTGGCTTCTTACCGGGCAAGGAACAATGCTGCGAAGTGAATCTTGTCGGCAGGACTCCAGCGCTGATTATGATCTTCTTAGAGAACTGTGTGATACGCAACGCAAGCTTATTACTTCATACGAGGAATTGCTGGAAAAAAGAAAGGTATAACAGCTGTCAGCCCCCCACGTGCGCTACCTTGCTGGCTCTTTTGTCAGCTTTCCGTTGGAGTAGATGTAGATAGCGCTGCCTGCTACGGCGCATCGCTCCACGCCGGCGGCAACGAGCGTTGGCGCATCGCTCCACGCCGGTATATTTTGCGCGTACAGGCTTCCGCCGGAGAGGTAGTACAGCTTGCTACCCTGCACGTCGAACCAGCTGATGTTGGGCACGGAAAAAAGGTGCAGCAGGGCGCCGAACTTATCGAATACCGCAATATTCTTTCCCGATAAATTCAGAAAAACGTTGCCTTCGCGCTCCGCCATGCCGCTTACGGGCTGCGTGTCGCCGGCCATGTACGCGTCGAGCGAGGCGACTTCGCGCGTGGCGTTGAGCGTAAAGTCAAGGTAGAGCAGCTGCTTTCGGTAGTCGTCGGCTATCCATATACCGTTGCCGGAGGAGCGGCATACGGCGGTAGGCCGCAGCGCACCGGCATCGGGGAGAAAGATAGGGTTGCCAAGGGCAGAGAGCTTGTTGTCGAGCAGCAGCACACGCAAAAAATCTTTGCAGAAGAGAAAAATCTTAAAAGGGTCGGAAGCGTCGATGCTTTCTACCTTTCCAAAGCTGCACGTGTATCGCGCCAGCAGCTCCAACTGGGCGCTATACATGGCAACGCCGCTGCCCGTAGCAACGTAGCAGCAGCCCTGCCTGTCGGCCGACAGCGCAGTTACCCCGCCCACCTTGAGCGTTTGCCCAAGTGCGCTCTGCAGTAGCAAAAAGGTTGCCACCAGAAAAACAGCCGGACGCTTGGCGCGGCGCATTGCATGTAGCTTATTGTTCATTGTTGCGAATAGTTTACTCCCGCAAAGGTACACCTTTTATTTGAAAGCTGTAAAGGGAACTTCTAAAAATTCAACTCCCATTAAAATTTGGAGAGTTTTTAGGAGTTCCCGTTAGAATGTTTGCCAATTCGCTTAAAATGCTTACTTTTGTGCTCATAATGTGGTGATAGTTTTTTTGCTTACAGGCTGCCACTAAAAAATAGTAACTTATATCCGATTATTACCATTTTTCCCCGTTTCTTCTCCTGTTTTTCAACTATTTAAAAGGAAGAAAACTTGAAATATTAATGCTTATCCAACCACTATCGAATTGATTTTTGTTTATCTTTGCAGTGATAAAAAATTTCGGAAACATGACACAGAATACGGAAAACAGATACGCGGATAGAACCGCTTTAAGGAAAATGCCGGTCGGCATACAGGATTTTGAGAAGCTGCGCGAAAATGGCTTTGTTTATGTAGATAAGACACAGCATATTTATCAGCTGGCTCAGCTTGGTGCGCCTTACTTTCTCGGTCGCCCGCGCAGGTTTGGGAAGAGCCTGTTTCTTTCCACGCTCAAAGCCTACTTTGAGGGGAAGCGCGAGCTTTTTGCGGGGCTGAAAATTGCCGAGCTGGAAAAGGAATGGGCTAAATACCCTGTTATTTATCTCGACTTCAACAACTCGGAATACAGCGATGTGCAAACGCTCGAAATCGTGCTTGACTACATGC
>JAISGH010000062.1 GCA_031263185.1 Prevotellaceae bacterium
AAGGAGATGGCATGCTTTACCGCTAAAGTTGGGCTGTCCGTTTATTTTTACAATTTTATCCGGCCACACCGTTCGCTGAGCAAAAATCCCGACAAAACACAAACGCCTCGAACACCAGCGCTCTGTGCCGGGATAACAGATAAAGTATGGGATATTAAATATGCCTTTGCAATACCCTACATTGATGACAATTAAAATAGGATAGCGCCTCAAAAAAAGATTTAGCCCCAAAAATATTAATACTCAATATTCCACCTAAAAGAGCTATCTTTGCAGCCAAACCGGCTGACAGTAGCCATGCTTTTTTAAATTGAAACTTTTAAACCCCCTTTGAAATCATGAAATTTTTAAAATTTTTGGTAGCTGCTGCAATGGCTGCCGCGCTGCCTGCTGCTGCGCAAAAAACTTTTTCGGCGGCAGGCTTTTACGAGCTGAGCGGCAGCGGGCGCGAAACGTACAGCTTCAACGCGGGCTGGCGCTACTTCAAGGGTGATGCTGCGGACGCCGCGCAAGCTGACTTCAACGACGAAAGCTGGGAGGTGGTATGCCTGCCGCACACGGTAGAGCTTGCTCCTGCCGAGGCCAGCGGAGGCCGCACCTACCAGGGCGTAGCGTGGTACCGCAAGCATTTTACGCTCGGTAAAGATTTGGAAGGGAAAAAAGTCTCCCTCTACTTTGAGGCCGTCATGGGCAGGTGCAAGGTTTACGTTAACGGCAAGCCGGTGCGAGAGCATCTTGGCGGCTACCTGCCCTTCTGCATTGACCTGACGGGCTTGGGCGTTGCTGCTGGCGAGCGCTGCGTGGTAGCGGTGATGGCCGACAACAGCAACGACAAAACCTACCCGCCCGGAAAGCCGCAGTACGCGCTCGACTTTACCTACCACGGGGGTATTTACCGCGACGTATATCTCGCGGCAACCTCGCCCCTGCACATCACCGACCCCAACCACGCGGACAGGGTTGCCGGCGGCGGCGTTTTTGTGCAGTATGGCGACGTTACGCGCCGGCAGGCAGCCGTGAGCGTTGCCACAGACGTGGTCAACGAGGACAGCCGGCCGCAGCGCTTTACCGTGGAGACCTTGCTGCGCGACGAAAATGGCGCTGTAGCGGCAAAGGCGGCTACCACGATCTCGCTAAAGGCGGGAGAGCAGCGGCAGGTGCGGCAGGCGATAAGCCTGAAAAACCCTCGCCTGTGGCTACCCGAAGCGCCGTACCTCTACAGCCTGCAATCGAGCATTGTGGCCGGCGGAAAGGCGGTGGACGGCGTGGTAACGCGCGTGGGGGTGCGCAAGGTAGAGATGCGCGGGCGCGACGGCCTCTACATCAACGGAGAGCCGTACGCCGAAAAGCTCATCGGCGTAAACCGCCATCAGGACTACGCCTACGTGGGCAACGCCATGCCCAACTCCCAGCACTGGCGCGACGCAAAAAAGCTCAAGGAGGCCGGCGTGAACGTTATTCGCGTGGCGCACTACCCGCAAGACCCGTCGTTTATGGACGCCTGCGACGAGCTGGGGATGTTCGTCATTGTTGCCACCCCCGGCTGGCAGTTCTGGCCTAAGGGCGATACCGTATTTCCGCAGCGGGTGTACGCCGACATTCGCAGCATGGTGCGCCGCGACCGCAACCACCCCTGCCTGCTGATGTGGGAGCCTATACTCAACGAAACTCAATTCCCGCTGGACTTTTCGCTGAAAGCGCTGCAAGCGGTGCGCGAGGAGCAGCCGGGGTGCTTCTCCGCCGCCGACTTGAAATCCAGCGGCGTGAGGGATAATTACGACGTTATTTACGGCTGGCCGAAAGATACCGCCGAAACGGACAAGCCCGTATTTACCCGCGAGTTTGGCGACAACCCCGACGACTGGTACGCGCACAACGCCATCCACCGCGCTTCGCGCAGCTGGGGCGAGCGGCCGCAGGTGCTGCAGGCGCTGCACTTAGCCAAATCGTACGGCGAAATGTGCGGCGCTCCGAGGCAGTTCCTGGGCGGCGCCATGTGGCACTCGTTCGACCACCAGCGCGGGTACCACCCCGACCCCTTCTGGGGCGGGTTTATGGACGCTTTCCGGCAGCCCAAGTACTCGTACTACGCCTACAAAAGCCAGCAGAAAGAGCCGATGGTCTTCATTGCCCACGAAATTACCCCATTCTCCGATGCCGACGTAACGGTGTTCGCCGGCGGCTGCGACTCGGTGCGGCTGATACGCTACGGGCGCGATACGCTGACGCAAAAGGTAGAGCGACACCCTAACGGCGGAATACCCAACCCGCCGGTGGTGTTCAGGGATGCGTATAATTTTTACGATATGCGCCTTATTCCCTACGTCCGGAAAAAGTGGGAGGAAGTTTACTTCATAGCCGAAGGCATTGCCGGCGGAAAGGTGGTGGCGCGGGAGAAAAAAATGCCTTCGCGCCGCTCCACCAGGCTGCAGCTGCGGTTGGACAACGAGGGACAGCCCCTCACGGCCGACGGCGCGGACTTTATCCCCGTCATTGCCGAGGTTATCGACGATTTGGGCAACGTGCGCCGGCTGGCAAAGGAAGACATCCTCTTCTCCGTGGAGGGCGAGGGCGAAATTATTGGCGGCAGCAGCATTGGGGCAAACCCCCGCGCGGTAGAGTTTGGGTCGGCGCCCGTGCTGGTGCGGAGCACCCTAACGCCCGGCAAGATTACCCTCACGGCGCGGGCGCTGCTTGAGGGCGAAAACACGCCCAAGCCAGCAGCCATAGCTTGGGAGAGCGTTGCGCCGAAAATGAAAGCCGTATATAGCGAAACCCCGGGCAAGCGTACAGCCGCCGCAGCCCGAAGCGGGGAGGCCGGCGGAGGAGCGCCCCGGCGGCAGCTTACCGACGAAGAGCGGCAGCGGGCGCTGCTGGAAGTAGAGCGGCAGCAAACAACGTTTGGCGAGAAATTTGTAAAGTAGCTTTACCCCTCCCCCTTGAAAATGATAGCGTTGTTCATAAAATTTTGCGTAGTAGGCGGGTCGGGCGTAGCGGTTGACTTTACCGTTACCTACATCTGCAAGGAGCTGCTAAGGGTAAACAGGTACCTTGCCAACGCGCTGGGCTTTGCCACCGCCGCCACCTCCAACTACATACTCAACCGCCTTTGGACGTTTCACAGCCACAACAACATTCCGGCAGAGTACGCAAAGTTTGTCGGCATTGCCCTTGTGGGGCTGGCCATCAACAGCGCCGTAATTTACCTGCTCGCCGGAAAGCTCAAAATCCACTTTTACCTCTCCAAGCTGCTTGCCATTGGGGTGGTTACGGTATGGAATTTTCTTATGAGCTACCTCTTTGCCTTTGCAGCAAGCGCGTAGGCGAGCTGTTTTGTACTCAATAAAGTATGCTATAGCCATGCATACTTTGCCAGCCGTACAGCTGGGCGTAGAGTGCAGTTTTCCTGAAATCTTCTACTCTATAGGTATTTCTCAGCGATTGGGAGAGGTCTAAGCATTTACTTTCGTCAAAGAATTTGGGGTATATTTTACAATCATCGTCGCCCTCAACGAATACCCAAATAGAATTTTGCCCAATCGGGCTATTCAACGTCATGCGGGCTAAATTAATCGCGTACGTTGCGTTGAGGTTTGATTTAATCGTTTTATCTCTACTTTTACTAAGTACATAGCGATTAGGTATAATGTTGATTTACAAAAATACTACTTTTTTCTTACATGCCAATTTTCACCAAAAAAAAGCGGGCGCATTTCAACTTGTCGCTTTTGCTCATCCCGTAGAGTTGCATCCTCATCAAGTGTCGGATAAAAAAAGTTGGGCGCTCAACCAGCTACAGTTTTTCTCAAATTACGGCATATTACCTTTCGATAGCGAAGCAAATTTTTATATTTACAGTAAATCTCAAACTAATTAATAGCACCGCTTATATTTAACCGAAAACATAGCGCTTATTTCTATAATATGTTATATATTTGCAGGCGCAAATGGAGCCGCAATCCGGAACGGATGCGATCTTGGTAGCCCCCGACGTTTTAGTCGGGGGCGGAAGCACGAACCGTTGCAGCCCAGCGGCGACACCCCGATATACCCCCGACGTTAAAACGTCGGGCTACCAAGATTAAATCCGTTCCGGATTAGGGAACATCCCTGACGGGATGCAAAGGCGATATTGAACATTTACATGCTATTTATTTTTTTATTCCTAAACCATCCAAGCCTTACTGTTGTAAACAACAAAAAATGAAGTGCAGCTACGACATACAGAAAAACGTTCTTCGCCAAGCGTACGATGCCTTGACGGACGGAATCTCTCTGTGTGCGCACACTGAGGACACACACACACACACACACACACACACACACACACACACAGTGCTCAGCGAGTTACGTGCTGTGTACGAACACGCCCGCGCGGAATATAATCTTTTTTTCCTTAACTCACAACCTTTTTGCTACAAAAAAAACGCTTGCCGAATTGATAGCGGCAAGCGTTTTTTATATCCATACAGCCCCATGCAAGGCGATGCCCCTTGCCGCTCCCTCAACCCGCAAATTTTTCACGCTCCGTATTCCCCTAAGCCCCGCGCAGGCAGCTGTTTTGCCGTGCGCGCGGGAGCTTATTTTCAGCTCTTTATTCACCATTCTTTATTCACCATTAACCTTTTAAGTGTATGAAAAAAAAACTAAAATGTTTACTGTACCTGCTCTTGCTCCTGGTAGCGCTTCCGGCGCAAGGTGCGCTCGTTTCCGGCGTTGTTGCCGGCGAAAACGGCGAAGGAGTACCCGGCGTTAGCGTGGCGGTTGTGGGCGCCAACATCGGCGTGGTAACCGACGCTGCGGGGCGCTACTCCATCGACGTGCCCGACGGCGCAACACGGCTGGTGTTCTCCTCTATTGACTACGCCCGCGTAGAAAGAGAAGTGCCCGCCTCGGGAGGCGAAATCAACGTAACGCTCGGCGTAAGGGCGTACGATGTTGACGAGGTTATCGTAACAGCGCTGGGAATTACGCGGGAGAAAAAAACCTTGGGGTACGCAACGTCGTCCTTCAACGGAAGCGACGTTGCCAACGCCAAAGCGGTAAACCCCATGACGGCGCTGCAGGGCAAGGTAGCCGGCCTGGACATATCCTCCTCGCAAACGCCGGGAGGAACGCAGAACGTGAGCATACGCGGATTCAACGTCCTGAACCGAAGCAGCCAGCCTCTATATATTGTAGATGGCGTTCCCCTCACAAATACCCAAAATCAGGCGGGACGCCTCGGAGAACTTGCAAATACCCTGAACAGCCAGGCGGATTTTGGCTCCGGCATCAACGCGCTCAACCCAAATGATATTGAAAACATCACGGTGCTGAAAGGCTCGGCGGCTTCTGCGCTGTACGGCTCGCGCGCGGCGGCCGGAGTTATCATGATTACTACCAAGTCGGGCAGAAACACCAACGGGAAAGTCCTGGTGAATTACGACGGCGGCGTAACCGTTCAGCAGATAGGCCGCCTCCCGACGGAGCAGACCCTGTTTGGGCAGGGCTGGAGCGGCGACCGCGCATTAGACGAAAACGGAAACTGGGGAACGCGCTTCGACGGCAAAGACAGGGTGTGGGGCAACGTGGTGGACAACAGCCAGCAGCTCAAGCCGTACGTATATCTAAAAGACCGCGTCCGCGATTTTTACGACCTGGGCTTGGGCTACAACAACGCCCTTTCGCTCACCGGCGGCACCGAGCAAACGCAGTACCACGTTTCGGTATCGCAAAACCACACCGACGGACCTATCCCCACCGACGACGACTCTTACGACCGCTACACGCTGGGCGTCAACGCCTCGCACAAGGCAAAGAAGCTCACCCTCTCCACAGCGGCCAACTTCAGCATCGAAAAAAACGAGGTTGCCCCAACCGGACAGGACAACTCCATCTACCGCTCGCTGAACGAAATTGCCACCGATATATCTATTGTAGATTTGAAAGATTACAGCAACAAGTTCAACAACGTGGACAACTACTTCACCCCATACGGCATCAACCCCTACTACGCCCTCGCCATGAAAGAGGCCGTGCAGAACAAGTACAAGCTTTTCGGAAAAATGCAGCTGGATTACGATTTGCTGAAAAATCTGAAGCTGACCTACCGGTTTGGCGGCGACTTTGAAGCGGCCACTGAGGATATGCACGTTGACGCTTTGGTATATACTCCCGGCTCTCCCAACAGCTCCAACGCGGATACTCCCGGGTCGTACTCCCAAACCCGAAGGCAGCGCATCCAGACCAACCATGAGCTGATGGCCAACTTTGCAGAGCGCTGGGGCGACTTTTCGCTCAACGCTATTGCCGGATGGAATGTAAATGAGCAATCGTACAGCGCCCTGGAGGGAGTGATAACTTCCATTGACGTACCCGGCTTTTACCACCTTACCAACTCCCTCACGCCGGCAGAATCTAACCAGACTTCCGAGCTCTACCGCGTGCTGGGGGCTTACGTCAACGCCGATTTTGGGTACAAGGACTACGTTTACCTGACCCTCACGGCGCGTAACGACTGGTCGTCTACCCTGCCCAAAAGCAACAACTCCTACTTTTACCCCGCGTCCATGCTGAGCTTTATTGCCACCGACTTTTTGCAGCAGCAAAACATCAGCACAGGCCTGCTCGACTTCGCCAAGCTTCGCCTTGCGTACGGACGGACAGGTAAGGACGCGCCGATGTACGGCGTATATGAGCGGTTTGTGTCGGCCGCGCTGACCAACCCCGGCTACCCGAGCGTTGACGACCTCTCTTTCCCCCTGGCAGGGGTGAACGGGTGGACGCTCTCCAACACGATGAACAACCCTGACCTGAAGCCGGAGCTGACGGATGAGTTTGAGGTGGGGGCAGAGCTGTACTTCTTCAACCGGAGGATAGGCCTCGACGTGTCGTACTACAACAAGCTTACAAAAAACCTGATAGACCAGCTGCCCTACGACCCGTCGACGGGCTATACAACGCAGATTGCCAACCTGGGAGACGTGCGCAACAGCGGCGTTGAGCTGACGCTATCGCTGACGCCGCTCAAGGTTAACGGCTTCACCTGGGATATTGCCTACAACTTCACCAAAAACTACAACAAGGTAGAGCGCCTCGACGTAGGTGAGATATTCCTCGGCGGGTACGCCAACATCGGTATTTACGCTGTGGAAGGAAAAGCGCTGGGGCAGTTCAAAAGCCAAAAAGCGCAAACGGTTATCTTCAACGGCGTAGAAAGCACGGTGGTGGACGGCGTAGGAAATCCGGTACCCACGCCCGACGAGGTATTCTTGGATAAGGATATCAACGAAAAATTCAGGATGGGGCTGACCAACACCTTTACCTACAAAAATTTTTCGCTGTCCGGCGTTTTCGATTTTCGCTACGGCGGGCACATTTTCTGCTACACCAAAAACTACATGCACTGGGTAGGGAGCGGCCCCGAAACCGCATACAACGATCGCAACCCGTTCTTGATACCCAACTCGGTGGTAGCCAACGGCGACGGTACCTACAGCGAGAACACAACGCCGGTTGACCCTACGGCGCTGCATACGTTCTACAGCAACGGCGGATTTCAGTACTCCGACTTTGCCGTTATCGACCGCTCCTACTTGAAGCTGCGCACCCTCAGCCTTGCTTACCAGCTGCCCAAAAAAGCGTGCGACGCGCTCAGAATTGCAGGGCTGCGGCTGTCCCTCACCGCCTCCAACATCCTGCTGTGGACGCCGGCCGAAAATCAGTACATAGACCCCGAAATGACCACGTTTGGGAACGACATCTCCGCCAAGTTCGGAGAGTTTGGGACTACCCCGCCGTACAGGTCGTACATATTCGGACTAAATCTTTCATTTTAGTAACCTTTTAAAACGCTTATAAAAACATGAAAAATAAAGTTACAGCTATAGCAGCAGCGCTCCTGCTCGCTGCCGGATGCAGCAATTATCTGGATGTAAACCACGACCCCGACGCTTTGGCCGAAATACCGGAGGCAAAAGCCCTGCTGCCCGCCGCCCAGGTGGGCATTGCCAACAACCTCATGGGGTGGGATTTTGGATTTGGCGCCGGATTTTGGGTGGAGTACTGGACGCAATCCTACACCGCCTCGCAGTTCAAAGCGCTCTGTGAGTTTCAGCCCGAAGACTTCGGCACAGCCTACCTCTCGCTGACCAGAGAGGCAATGGCCGACCTGAACCGGATGATAGCGCTGTCCACCGGCGACGAAGACAAGGGATACTACTTTATTGCCGAAGCCCTGTCCATCTTCACGTGGCAAATCATTACCGACGTGTGGGGAGACATGCCCTACTCGGAAGCGCTGAAGGGCAACGAAGGTATCCTGCACCCCAAGCAGGACAAGGGCGAGGATATTTACGCCGACCTGCTGGCGCGGGTAGATAAGCTGCTGGCCCTTGACGTAAGCGAATCTTACGTTGACGGAAAGTACGATTTTATTTATGAGGGCGATATGGAGGCTTGGCGCAGATTTGCAAACGCGCTGAAAATCAAATTGATGCTACGCCAATCCGAAACGCCGCAGTACGATAACGCCGCGCTGCTGAGCTTCATTGAGTCTGCCGACTTGCTCACGGCAAGCGCCAAAATATCCGGAAGTACTTGGGACGACAACCGCGAAGGCAAGCGCCATCCCTTGCGGGAGTTTGAGGCAGGAGGCGCCGGCTACTTTGCGGCCAACGTGATTGGCTGCAAAACGTTTGTGGACTACCTGAGCGTAAACAGCGACCCGCGCCTGAAGACTTTGTTTTCGGGGGATAAAGGCGCTTTTTTTGGCGATTTTGACTCCCACGCGGACTCGGACGGCAACGGAACAACCGACGACAAGGAAACCTACTGCAAGGCCGTTATTAGCCCAAATTTGGACATTATGCTGATTTCAAGCTGGGAGGCCAACTTTCACGTAGCAGAGGTGTACGCCCGCGCCGGACGCCCCGACGAAGCGCAGGAGTACTACGAAGCGGGAGTAAAAGCCTCGCTGGAGCAGCACGGCGTTTCCGGCTACGGCATGGTGGATACCGGTTACGCAAAGTGGGCTGCCGGCAGCACAGAAAGCCAAGTTAAGCAAATCGCCATGCAAAAGTGGGTGGCAAGCTGCACCTACCAGCACATCGAAGCGTTCTTGGAGCGCAACCGTACCAAGTATCCCGCCGTTAACGAAATTGATATTGCCGCCGACAGAAAAAAGGCATTTAGCGAATTTCCCGAAAAAGTCGTAGGCGATTTAACCATCTCGGTGAGAGGAAGAGCCAGGCTGAACGGTAACTTACCGGCCTCGCCCCTCTACCCGGAAGAGTACATCTTCCGAAACAACAACGCTCCGGCGCAAAAACCGGACATCGGACAAAAAGTTTGGTGGGACAAAAAGTCCGGAAAATAGAAAATAAATTACGAAACCTTTTAAAATAAATGAATATGAAACGACATTTTTATTTAGCATTTCTTTCGGTATTGCTGCTTTTCGGCTGCGAAAAGGAAACGGAAAACGTATCGAGAACTACCTACTATTGCGACTTTAGCTTGAAAGGAAATCCCGTAGAATTTGTCAGCTTGGGCAGCGCGTACAGTGAGCCGGGGTGGGAAGCTTCGGATCAGGGCGTTGACGTTTCGTCCGCCGTTGTTACCTCCGGAGCTGTGGATGCCAACGAAGCCGGTCTTTACAGAATAAGCTACTCGGTGAAGAATACGGATGGTTTTCCGGCAACTCTTACGCGGCAGGTAGTTGTCTGCGACGTTACGCCGTCGCCTCTGGAAACGGGCTTCTACACCGTCTCCAAAAATAGCAACCGCAACGTCACAACTGCGTATGGCCAAGATTTTACAATCCTGATTTATCAGGTAAGCCCGGGAGAATTTTACGTTTCCGACCTGTTTGGCGGGTGGTACGAGCAGCGGGCAGGGTACGGTAGCGACTACGCTATGACAGGCTCTATCAAGCTGGAAAGCGATAATACGCTAAGCTTGGTAGAAAGCAGCGTCGTAGGCTGGGGCGACGGTCTGGACGGGTTGAGCGGCGCTTACAATCCCGACACAAAGACAATCACATGGGCTGCCGGTTACGCCGGCGCTTATACCTTTAACGTAACGGCTACAAAACAATAATCAAAAAAAAGTAAAAAGATATGAGAAAGTTTACTTACGCATTAAGTATTTTCGCCTGCGCAGCTTTGGCGTCATGCGATAACGAATTGGACAATTGGTACAGCGAAACGTTTAGCTATTCGGGTCGCTTTGCGGTAGCCACCGCCTGCGCCGAGTACGACAGCGATAATACCGCCGTAGCAGATGGCCTTGAAGTATTGATTTACAATACGGCCGACAACGTGGCTGACGAAATTTGGATTGATTTTTCTGTAGCAGGGGCGCCCCAAAAAGGTAAGTTCAAGGTTACAGGGGCACCGGCTGAAGCGCTGTGCGCACAAGTTGCCGAAAATATAAGCAGCAGCACCTACTACATTGACACGGATTATGGACTTGCTCCATTCGACCCCAGCTATGCCGACTACTTTCGGGTACCGGCAGCAGCCGGAGAGCCAAATGATGGGGCACAGCTATACACGCGCATTACGCTGGGCGTTTTAAAAATTCTTCCCGGAGCCGCTACGTCCATAGGAGGCAATGTGGTAGACAGCATTTACCTTACGGTAACTTTGCACCACGCCTACATGAAGTTCGAAAGCGTTCAAACAGACTCGGAGGGGTGGGCAGACCCCGCTGTACCCGAATTTGAGTGGCTGCCTAAGCTCGGCACCAACGAACCCGTACCCGCCGACGATGAAGACTTTCCGGACGAGCATTGGACTATTTCAGGCTACCGCTACACAGGGTACCCCGAAGACCGATAGAAAAAACTCCGCGCCTTACGGCATTTACGAAGAACGGAGGGGGCGCTATGCGCCCCCTCCGTTTTATACTACCTCCCCGCCCTCTCCCCCAGCTAAAGCTGGGGGCTATTTACGGAGAACGCCTCCGGCGTTAAGAGCGACAAGCGACCTTCTTTTCACACAGTTTCCTTTGGAGAGGGGAGAGGGACACGCTATTCGGCGTCAGCCTCCCCTCTCCTTTGGAGAGGGGCCGGGGGTGAGGTCTCTACGGCTTTTATATCCGTTATAGGTTATTTATTTCTCATCCCTAAGCTCTTTTTGCGACATGCTGTTTCGCCTTTCTCGTTCGGAGGTATAAATACGACCCGAAAATCAGGAGAAGGGAAGCTACATGTATGTACCGCTTTGCCTGCGAGCTGACGGTAA
>JAISGH010000064.1 GCA_031263185.1 Prevotellaceae bacterium
ATGAATCCTGCGGAAAAAGAAAAATTCCGGATTTCGATTTTTGAGCTGTAAAAGCAGTGGGGCGGAGGGGATAACAAAATTTTCTCTATCTTTGCGGAACAAATAACCAAATCAAACCATCAAGACATGTTAACACCACACACCCAAGCAAAGCCGTATGGCGTCGGCTACGTACCGCATACCGAACCGCACGACGATGAATATGACGATACGCTGATGAGCAAAGAAGAATATTTTGCAAAGTTAGATAGTGAATTGCAAGCAATAAAAGAAGGAAAAGGAATAGTGCTGCGCACCAAAGAAGATTCTCGCAATTATTTGATGAATTTATGAGCTACGTCGTCATTCTTTCACCGAACACAAAAATTGAACTCCTGCTCCTTAAAAAAAGTGAGCCGAAGGCATTCGAGAAAGCAATGAATTTAATAGATGAGTTGCATGAAACACCCGAAGCAGGAACGGGGCACCCTAAACCGTTAGGAAGTAGTAGAACGGGGCAATGGTCGCGTAGGATAACGCAAAAACATCGACTTACCTACAAAATCAATAAAGAAGAGCAAATTGTAGAAGTCATTTCGGCGCGCAATCATTACACCGATAAATGATTGGCGCTATCGTAATATTTCCCACCCGAATATCGAAAAAAGCATTGCCTTTGCGGTGATAAAAAATTTAAGAATATGCTACAAATGAGGATGTTTTGAACACCCGAATAAAGAATGGCTCTCCTAATTTGAAATGCCCTTGCGCCCAACAAAGTTTTGTATCTCTAAAATAATTATTCTACCTTTGCGCCGCTACATTCTGCTTTAGGTTCTGCTTTGTCGGCTAACGGCAGCGCCGGAAAGCACGAATGTGCTGTGGAGGACACATCGCCATAAAAATTACACATAACATTACACATATAAATTATATGCACATGAAATCGCTAACCGCTACGGAGTTTTTTTTCCAAAAGCAAACGGCCTTTTACCGAGGTAAAGTCCGCGATGTATATACTGTTGACGGCAAGTATTTGGTAATGGTTGCCACCGACCGCATTTCGGCTTTTGACGTGGTGCTGCCCAAGGGTATTCCGTTCAAGGGGCAAATGCTAAATCAGATTGCGGCAAAATTTTTGGACGCCACCGACGATATATGCCCCAACTGGAAAATTGCCTCCCCCGACCCGGTGGTTACCGTGGGCTACAAGTGCGAGCCGTTTGCCGTGGAGATGATAGTGCGCGGCTACCTGTGCGGCAGCGCATGGCGAGCCTACAAAAGCGGGCTGCGCGAGCTCTGCGGCGTGAACCTGCCGGAGGGAATGTGCGAAAACCAAAAATTCCCAACGCCCATCATCACGCCAACAACCAAGGCCGAGCAGGGGCTGCACGACGAAGATATTTCGCGGGAGGAAATCCTTGCAAAGAATATCGTAAGCCGCAGCGACTACGAGCAGCTCGAAAAGTACGCGCTTGCGCTGTTTCGGCGCGGCACGGAGGTAGCAGCGCAGCGAGGACTTATTCTGGTTGATACCAAGTACGAGTTTGGCAAGCGCGGCGACGAAATTTACCTGATAGACGAAATACACACGCCCGACTCCTCGCGATACTTCTACGCCGAGGGCTACAGGGAGCGCTTTGAAAAAGGCGAGCAGCAAAGGCAGCTCTCGAAAGAATTTGTGCGCGAGTGGCTCATGGAAAATGGCTTTCGGGGCAAGGCCGGACAGCGCGTTCCGGAAATGACGGACGAAATTGTTGAGAGCATCAGCAGGCGATACGTGGAGCTGTTCGAAAATATTACCGGAGATACGTTTTGCGGCGCAGAATACTCCGACAACGTTTACGAGCGGATTGAAAGAAGCGTCAAAAATCTGCTGAGCAGGCTGCTGTAGAATTAGGAATTAGGAATTAAAAATTAAAAATTAGGAATGGCTATTGCACAGGGTATGCAAGCGATGAATATAAAAACAGATTTTTTGGTAATCGGGTCGGGGGCGGCAGGGTTGAGCTACGCGCTCAAGGTCGCAGACTTCGGAAAGGTTACGCTCGTCACCAAGGGTGCGCTGGGCGAGAGCAACACCAGCTTTGCGCAGGGCGGCATTTCTGCCGTAACATCAAACCTTGACTCGTTCGAAAAGCACGTGCAGGATACGCTTATTTGCGGCGCCGGCATGTGCAACGAGGAGGTAGTGCGCATGATAGTGCGCGAAGCTCCCCGGCAAATAGAGCAGCTGGCGCAGTGGGGTACCGAGTTTGACCGCAACACCAAAGGGCGCTACGACCTTGCGCGTGAGGGCGGACACAGCGAGCGCCGCATCCTGCACCACAAGGACGCTACCGGAGCCGAAATTCAGCGCTCGCTCATGCAGCAGGCCAAGGCGCACAAAAATATCGAAATCCTTGAGCGCCACTTTGCCATTGACCTCATCACGCAGCACCACCTGGGGAAAATGGTGCGCCGATACAACACCGATACCGAGTGCTACGGCGCATACGTGCTCGACCTGAAAACGCAGCAGGTGGGGACGTTCCTTGCAAAGGTAACGGTGCTGGCCACCGGCGGCACCGGCAACGTTTACCATACCACCACCAACCCCGCTGTGGCCACCGGCGACGGCGTTGCTATGGTTTACCGGGCTAAGGGCGTGGTGGAAAACATGGCCTACGTGCAGTTTCACCCCACCGCGCTCTACACGCCCGGCGAGCGGCCCTCGTTCCTCATATCCGAGGCCATGCGCGGATTTGGCGCGCTGCTGCGCGCGCAGGACGGCAAGGAGTTCATGCAAAAGTACGACGAGCGCGGGCCGCTGGCGCCCCGCGACATTGTGGCGCGAGCCATTGACAACGAAATGAAAACGCGCGGCGACGACTTTGTCTACCTCGACGTAACGCACAAGGCTGCCGACGAAATCATTAAGCACTTCCCCAACATCTACAAAAAGTGCCTTTCCGTTGGGATTGATATTACCAAAGATTTTATTCCGGTGGCGCCGGCTGCCCACTACATGTGCGGCGGCGTGCGCGTAAACATGGACGGGCTTTCGTCGATACGAAACCTCTACGCCATTGGCGAAACCTCGTGCACGGGGCTGCACGGCGCCAACCGCCTTGCCTCCAACTCGCTCATAGAAGCTGTGGTGTACGCCGACAAGGCGGCCCAACATTCGCTGCAAAGCCTGAAATGCATTGCGCTTCAGGAGGGCATCCCCGACTGGGACTACGAGGGAACGTCGCACCCGGAGGAAATGGTGCTCATTACGCAAAGCTGCAAGGAGGTGCAGCAAATCATGAGCTACTACGTGGGCATTGTGCGCTCCAACATTCGCCTTGAGCGGGCGTTTGCAAGGCTGGGCATCATCCACAAGGAGACCGAGCAGCTCTACCGCACCTCAACGCTATCCCAAAACCTGTGCGAGCTGCGCAACCTTATCCAGATAGGCTACCTCATCATCAAGGAGGCAAACGCAATGCGCGAAAGCCGCGGGCTGCACTACTCCATTGACTATCCGCCCAAGAAAATTCAGGCGTAACGTCCTTACCGCTATGGCACAAGTATTTTTTCCCTACACGCTTGCCGAGCTGCGCAGCGCCGCAGAGTGGCTGCTGCAGCAGATAGGCGAGCGCAGGGTGCTGGCATTTTACGGCGCTATGGGGGCCGGAAAAACAACCCTTATCAAGGAGCTCTGCCGCTTGCTGCGCGTAACGGATAACGTTACCAGCCCTACCTTTGCGCTCGTCAACGAGTACTGCGCCGCCGGCGGCGGAAAGATTTTTCACTTTGATTTTTACCGCATCAAAAAGCTGGAGGAGGCGTACGACTTAGGCTACGACGAGTACTTTGGCAGCGGCAGCCTCTGCCTCGTGGAGTGGCCGGAGCTCATAGAAGAGCTGCTTCCGGCAGACGCGCTGCACATTCGCATCAGCGCGCCAAGCGCCGACACGCGAACGCTCTGCGTAGAGTAAACGCAACTATTATTTTCCAAGCGTACCGATTGATATTAGAGTTTATATTCAGCAGCTGGTTAGCGTACCAAAAATGATTGTGTTGCAACGGCGATGGGCGCTTGCGCCGCCCTGTAGGGTAGGGTGTGCAAAGCTGCGTAATTTTTTCTGCTAAATTTTGCACCTTTTGCACACCCTACCCGAAGGGACACCCCCCTCACCCGTATGCTTTAGCATACGGACAGGAGCAGCGCCGCAGCTACCCTCGTGTCCCTCTCCCCTCTCCTTTGGAGAGGGGCCGGGGGTGAGGTCTCTACGGGATGACGCTGTTAGCTGTTATATCTTGCTTACTCGCCATCCCTAAGTAGCCTCACGGCAACGAATAGCGCAGTAGCTTCCTAAAAGCTCAGCTACCCTAAAATGAGGTAATGAGGGCATGGAGATATTCGCAACCTGCTGCTATTAAGGTTATTTTGTTGATAAAATTAGGCCAAAAGGTTCTTTTTTCGACCGCCTCCGGCGCGGTACTTTCGGTTTTGCTAGGCGCAGGCGGCTCCGCACGCCCGCGTTGGCAAAACTTTCTCCTGCCTGCTTAGTCTGAGCTGCAGGCCAAGCGGAAGCCAATGATGAAGACGCGATAGTCAAGCGACCAGCCGGTGCGGGAAGTCACGAGGCAATAGGGAGTAGGAGGGTCGACAAAGCTGCCGCCCCGAATCATGCGGGAGGAGCTATCACCATCGTAGCTCCACTCCGCAACATTACCGGTCATGTCGTATAAGCCTATGCAGGCCGCCTTCCTCCCCACGGGTTGGGTGACGTTGTGGGTGTTGGAGATATACCACCCCACCTGGTCAATATTGTTGCTGCCAGCGTAGTCGAAGCCATGCGGAGAGTTGCCCCCCTTGGCGGCGTACTCCCACTCCTTCTCCGTGGGCAGCCGGTAGCTGCGGCCCGTGATAAAGCTCACCCGCCGCGCAAACTCCATAGCCTCAT
>JAISGH010000065.1 GCA_031263185.1 Prevotellaceae bacterium
TTTGCAGGTGGTAAGTAGTTGCTTTCCGGTTCTTGAGAACTCCGCTTTTTCCTAAAGGGAATGCCCCGCTGCAAACTGTCGCAATGATTTTACCTTTTGCATCAAATTCCCTGATTAACTTTAAGAATCTTTCGTCGTATGCTTCTTCATAATAACCAAATTCCCCGAATCCACCGGGGATTGCCAGGGCGTCATATTCGTCAACGTTTATTTCTTCAATGGTTTTATCTACTGTTACAGGTACACTGAAAGTGCTTGTAACTTTTTCAGTAAAACCACAGGTATCAACGAACAAATTGTGTCCATAGTCAACTCTTGCCCAGCCAAGAACATCTATGAAAACACAAAATTCCATAGTCTCGAATGCCTTTGCCAGAAATACTAATACTTTCTTATTTTGCATGCTTTTCAAAATTATTAATTTGTTAAAATTTCCATCAATTTTACTGTTCTCGCCTTACAGCTAAGGCGTTCTTTTGCCCCGCTCGGCGCAGTATTCAGATTGCGCCTTACTTAAGAGCAAGACTCCTGCCATGCAGCTGTCAAAAGTTCCGGCTATCGCCGCCGTGCCGAGCAAGGTCTTCTTCATTCATTGTTCTATGTCGATATCATATTTGTCTAAAAGCCCCGAAACGCCCGAAATTGAAAATTTTGCTTTCTTAATTTGATTGGTTTCAGGGTCTATGGAATAGTTGTAAGACGTTCGAAAGTCTGCCTTTTCAAGCGTTGTGTGGTCAAAAATAGCACGTGTCAGATTGCAGCTGTCAAATATGGCAGTTGTCAGGTCGGCTTCTGAAAAGTCAACTTCCTGTAAGTGTGAATTTTTGAAAACGGTCTTCTTGATTTTAGCTTTATAAAACGAAGAATAGTTCAGCTTGCAGCCGTCAAACGAAAAGGAAAGTCCAAATTCGTTACAGGCATCAAATCGAAGTCCCAACATTTTGCAGTCTGTAAATTTTATATCCCGAAATGCGGTTTTGTTGAGCTTTGCCGAGCTCAGATTGCAGCCGTTAAACGCGCAGTCGGTGAACTTAAATTCGGACAGGTCGCCGTCGGCAAAGTTGCAACTGTTGAAAATGCAGCCTTCGTATTCGCCTTTTGCCAGCGGAATTTCAGCAAAATCGTTTCTGTCAAACGTTTTATCTTGTATGTATGTTTCCTGCATTTGTCTACTTTTTATCATTCAGACTAAAAATGTATTTTTTCGCTGCAAAGGTAACACTTTTCCCCTTACTCAATATGTGTCTCAAGTTGGGTTAAAGCCGCATGTAAGCGTCAGCTGTTCTAAAACAGCTTTCCTGCCAACTCTTTTGTATATCCAAGATGCTTGTAAGCCAACGCTGTTGCTTCGCGGCCGCGCGGTGTGCGCATAATGAAACCCTCCTTTATCAAAAACGGCTCATATACCTCCTCAATAGTTTCGCCGTTTTCTCCCACGGCAGTCGAGAGCGTACTAATACCCACCGGGCCTCCTTTAAATTTTTGTATTATGGCGCTAAGAATGGTATTATCCATCTTATCTAACCCATGCTTGTCAACGTTGAGAGCTTCGAGCGAAAATTGCGTAATTTCCAAGTCAATCTCGCCGCGACCTTTTACCTGAGCAAAATCGCGCACGCGCCGCAGCAAAGCGTTTGCAATGCGAGGCGTTCCGCGGCTGCGGGTAGAAATCTCCTTGGCTGCCGCCGATGTTATCTTTACGCCCAAAATATGCGCAGAACGCGTAACAATGCTTGTCAGAATTTCGGCGTCATAGTACTGTAGGTGGCACGAAATACCAAACCGCGCGCGGAGCGGAGCTGTGAGCAAACCGCTACGAGTGGTTGCGCCAACAAGCGTAAATGGATTAAGCTTGAGCTGAATAGAGCGTGCCGACGGGCCTTTGTCTATCATAATATCAATAACGTAATCTTCCATGGCCGAATATAAGAACTCCTCAACAACGGGGCTCAAACGATGAATTTCGTCAATAAAAAGCACGTCGCGCTTCTCAAGGCTCGTGAGTAGTCCGGCTAAATCTCCGGGCTTGTCAAGAACAGGGCCGGAGGTAACCTTAAAGCCTACGCCGAGTTCGTTGCTCACTATTTTGGCAAGCGTAGTTTTACCCAGCCCCGGCGGGCCGTGCAGCAGCACATGGTCGAGCGACTCTCCGCGCATGGAGGCTGCTTTTACAAATACTTTAAGGTTTTCTATCACCTTATCTTGGCCTTTGAACTGCTCAAAGCCCGACGGACGAATTTCGTTATCAAAATCGGCCTCGTGCTTTTCCGATTCCAAGTGTAAATCAAAAACTTCAGACATTATCTTTTGCTATGGAGTAAACATAAACAGCGTTGCGGCTACAGCCCCAACTTCTTTGACATTTCCAGCATCCTTACGATAGATTTTTCTGCTTTTACGCGCAAGCCTTCCTCTACCAATACCTCAGGACATTCATTTTTTAGGGACAAGTAAAGCTTTTCCGGCGTTATCAGCTTCATAAATTCACAATCGTTACAGCCGCAGGTAGAATCAACAGGAGGTACGGGAATAAAAATTTTTTGCGGGCTGTTGCGCTTCATTTGGTGAATAATGCCCGGCTCTGTCGCCACAATGAACTCTTTACTGCTGCTTGCCTGCGAATATTTGAGCAGCGCTGCGGTAGAGCCTACTTCGTCGGCCAAAATAAGCACAGGCTTTTTACATTCGGGGTGTGCCAAAACCTTGGCATTGGGAAATTGCCTTTTCAGCTCCACGATTTTTTCTACCGAAAATTGCTCATGCACGTGGCAAGCGCCATCCCAAACTACCATATCATCGCGCCCTGTTTGAGATTTAATGTAGTCGCCCAAGTTTCTATCCGGCGCAAAAAGAATTTTTTCGTTTCTTGGCAGGCTTTTGACAATAGGCAGCGCATTGCTCGACGTGCAGCAAATATCGGTCAACGATTTTACTGCCGCCGAGGTGTTGACGTACGAAATAACCGTATAGCCCCTATGTTCATCAACAAATTGCTTAAACTTGCCGTATTCGCACGACTCGGCCAGCGAGCAGCTGGCGTTCATGTCGGGCAGCAAAACCTTCTTGTGGGGCGCAAGAATTTTTACGGTTTCGCCCATAAAGTGCACTCCGCACATCACAATCAAATCGTTTTGCAGCTTTACTGCTTCTTGGGCAAGCGCAAGGCTGTCGCCAATGTAGTCGGCCGCATCTTGAATTTGCGGAGTTGTGTAGTAGTGCGCGAGTATGGTGGCGCTTTTTTCCTGCTTCAGCTGCTTTATGCTTTTGAGTATGTGTTCCATTTTTTTTTTGAAGAAAAAGTTTTATCAACAAGGAAGTATATATATAATTTCTTTTTTCTTTCTTTTTAAACCTAATAAAATATATAAATATAATAATAGCCTGTTAGCGCTGTAAGTATTTTTTGTGGCAAGCTATTGTAAAATACGAAATCAACATTTTTATGACGTATAATCAACAGGAAAAATATTTATAATTTTCTTTACAGCAATCTCTTTACGATAATTGGAGAAACCTGTTTATCGCGCTGCAATGTTAGTAAAAATATGCTTGTGAACAAAACTAAAAGCACGAAAATTTGTTGATTTGTGTGCAGCTGCTTTTCATATCTAAATTTTGTAGATTGAAAAAATTGTGCATACAGAGACGTGGTGATTGTATGCAAAAAATCTTTGCTATTTTTTCTATGGAAAATTGAACACGAAATACTGCTGTTATGAACATGAAATTGAGTGGAGAGTTGAAAAAGATATTTTTTTGGGAAATTTACCTGTATGGGTGTTTTTTGCCGTTTATGGGCTTATTTTTATTTAAGTTGTGTTGAGCGACATGGTAATTCACTATATTTGCTTCCGCTTTGTTGATGACCATACTTTCGGTACACAATAAAAATATAGGTAGAATGAATTGGAATACAATAATATATTAGATATTATTCAGCAGATTGACGTAGTATCTAAAAAAACTTCAAAAATCATAAAATCAAAGTTATAAGCAAAATTTTATTTCCCGATAGCTGCAACATGTATTTTGTGAATGGTACATAAATTTTTTCAGAAATCATGGATATTTTTTCATCTTGGATAATTCATGACCAATTTTAATTGCTACATTTGCAAAATATTAAGCGGAGTTTGCGCCGTATGGGGTAGCGATTTTTTAAATTGGAGATTTATTATGCTTGTAAAAACTTTTGGTAGTGCAGTTTACGGAATTAAGGCAACTACAGTAACGGTAGAGGTAAGCGTTGTTCCGGGTGTCAACTTTTTTTTGGTTGGCTTACCGGACAGCGCTGTGAAAGAGAGTCAGCATCGTATTACTTGTGCGCTACGCGCTAACAGCTACAGGTGGCCGGGCCGGCAGGTGGTTATTAATATGGCGCCTGCTGACATCCGAAAAGAAGGATCGGCTTACGATTTGGCGTTGGCAATGGGAGTTTTGGCGGCATCCGAGCAGATAGTAAAGGTGGAGAAGTTGAGTGACTACCTCATCATGGGCGAACTTTCTCTTGACGGAAGCCTGCAACCCATTAAAGGTGCGCTGCCCATTGCTATTCAGGCGAGAGAGGAAGGTTTTAAAGGCTTCATTTTGCCGAAGCACAACGCTAGCGAGGCTGCGGTAGTTAACGGTTTGGAAATTTATGGCGTAGAAAATATTAAGGAGGTAATTGATTTTTTTAACGGCGAAAGCGAGATAAACCCTACGGTAATTGATACGCGGCAGGAATTTTTTGCCAACGTCAACTCCTACGATGTTGATTTTTCGGAAGTAAAAGGTCAGGAGAATGTAAAGAGAGCTTTAGAAATTGCTGCCGCCGGCGGGCATAACCTTATTATGGTTGGCGCTCCGGGAAGCGGAAAAACTATGCTTGCAAAGCGTTTGCCAACAATCATTCCGCCGCTTACGCTGAGCGAGGCGCTGGAAACAACCAAAATTCATTCCGTTGCCGGGCGCGTTGACAAGAATAGAGGATTGATGACAAAGCGACCTTTTCGTGCGCCGCACCACACCATTAGCGATGTAGCGCTGGTTGGCGGCGGCGCCTATCCGCAGCCGGGCGAAATATCCTTATCGCACAATGGAGTATTGTTTCTGGACGAGTTGCCGGAGTTCAAGCGGACGGTTTTGGAGGTTATGCGGCAGCCGTTGGAGGACAGAAATATTACTATTTCGCGGGCAAAGTTTTCGGTAGATTATCCGGCAAACTTTATGCTTGTAGCCTCCATGAACCCTTGTCCCTGTGGCTACCACAATCATCCCGAAAAAGAGTGCGTATGCCTGCCCGGAATGGTGCAAAAATATTTAAATCGCATTTCGGGGCCTTTGCTCGACAGAATAGATATTCACATTGAGGTAGTGCCGGTAGCGTTCGATAAGCTATCGGATTTGACGGCGGCCGAAACCAGCGCGCAAATACGGGAGCGCGTTATTCGCGCCCGGACCGTACAGCAGCAACGGCTGCAAAGCGAAAGCGGGATACACAGCAACGCCATGCTCACCAGCCGCCTTATCAAAGAGCACTGCCGTTTGGATGCAGCCGGCACAGCGATGTTGAAAAATGCTATGGAGCGGCTGAGACTTTCGGCGCGCGCTTACGATAGAATTTTAAAGGTGTCGCGCACTATTGCTGACCTCGAAGGAGAAGCAAATATTTTAGCGTCGCACGTGGCAGAGGCCATTCAGTACCGAACCTTAGATAGGGAGAGTTGGGCCGGATAGATAGTGGCTTTGCGTTTTGCTTATTGTGTATTCAGAAAATTTGTGTACTTTTGTCGCTGTCATTTTACGGTAAAAATCGTTTAAACTTTTGTTTTCCAATAAGATAGGATAGTATAGAATTGTGGCAGTATTATTCAATGTTGAGCAGATAGATTTTAACCTTGTTGGCCGGAGAATTTTGAAGCTTTGGGTGAAGCAGGTTGCTGAGGCAGAAGGTAAGAGTGTTGGAGATATTGCCTATATCTTTTGCAGCGACGAGTATTTACTTTCCCTCAACAAATCCTACCTTAAGCACGACTACTATACCGACGTTATTACTTTTGACTATACTGATGGCGATTTCATAGCCGGCGATATTTTTATAAGTGTCGACAGGGTACGGGTTAATGCAGCGGAGTACGGAGTTTCTTTTCAGAGCGAACTTTACAGGGTGATGATACATGGTATTTTGCATCTTTGCGGTTATCAGGATTTAGCAGAGGCAGATAGTAAGGTCATGCGCGGTAAGGAGGACTTTTACTTAAAATTTTTGATGAACATTCAATGTTCTACTGAAAAAAAAGCATAGTTACCCTCCAAATACCGTTAGGCGTTTGATAAGAGTTCAATCTGCTACGGAGTTGAGAATGGTGCGATTTTTTTGTAATTTTTCACCCAAACAAAATAGAGGAAAAATATGCTTGGCGCAATAATCGGCGATTACGTAGGTAGCGCCTACGAATTTAGCAATACGCACGACTATGCCTTTCCGATGATAACCGGCGAAAGCAGCATAACGGACGATAGCATAATGGCTATCGCTACTATGGATGCTATCTTGCAGGGCAAGCCATACGGGGAACGGTTTCGCTATTGGGGCAATAAATACCCGCACCCCAAAGGCGGTTACGGAGGTTCCTTTGCTGCATGGCTGCGGAGCGATGACCCGCAACCCTACCGCAGTTTCGGAAATGGAGCGGCTATGCGCGTAAGCCCCGTTGGCTGGGCTTTTCCAACGCTGGACGAGACGCTAAGCGAAGCGCAAAAGAGCGCGGCGTGTACGCACAATCACCCCGAAGGCATAAAGGGAGCGCAAGCCGTAGCCGCCGCCATATTTCTTGCCCGAAACGGCAACGATAAAAGTTCGGTTAAGCGTTATATTGAGAAAGAATTTGGCTATAACCTTAGCCGCAGGCTGTCCGACATCCGCCCTGCATATGGATTTAACGAAACATGCCAGGGAACCGTTCCGGAGGCTATTACCTGCTACTTGGAGAGTTCTGGCTTTGAGGATGCGATACGTCTTGCCGTTTCGCTCGGCGGCGACAGCGACACGCTCGCCTGCATTACCGGCGCAATAGCCGAAGCCGACCACACCTGCGAAATACCGACACAGGTGATGGATGCAGCTTTTTCCACGCTGCCGACGGAATTGCAAGCTATTGTCGAACAGTTTTATGCAGCATTTAAAATCTACAGTTATGGCAAATTCTGAATACAGTATCTACAAGTACTACAAGGAAAACGAAGAGTACCCAAACAAAAAAGCGGCTTTTAGAGTATTACGAGCGTGAATAGTTATTTATTGAAGTTTCCCACCCTTGTTAAATATAATAATAACAAAGGGTTATAAGACAGATAAAAAAATAAATTTATAATAATGAACGAATTAATAATTACAAATTAGATATTTCAAAAGCGCGTTTACCGTCCCATAGGAACGGCGCAAGCACCTCGTCACCATTGTTTACTTTGTGTTTTTGCATATTTCACTGTTTCTTAGCCAACTACATAAAGAAACTATTTGCTAATTATATATAATTCAATCAAATGAAATAAGTGGGAAACTTGAATTTTTTTAATAGCGCCCATGCTCTATTGATATGGGTTTTAATTAGCAATGCGAATCAAGAGTTGAAAGTGGGCGGCGGCGCCGCCGCCGCCCAACCGTCGAGACACTGAGGTAATAAGGTTAGGGATATATTCGTAATCTATTTGCTGCTACTGAGGTTGCTTTGTAAGAAAAATTAGGTTGGGAATGAGGTTTTTTTTCGAGGGTCAGGTTTGAAATGGGGGGGGGAGCGCGCAACCTCATTTTTACCTAATTTATCTAACAAAACAACCTCAGTAGCAAAGAGAGTAACGATGCGCATTACCCTCATTACCTCATTTTTTTTTTGAATATCAGCTAGCGAACGCTTCTCCGCGCCTCCAGCTCCTCCGCAATTTCTTTTACGCGCTTTTCGGATAGCGGGTAGAACATCATGCCCACTACGGCCAGCGCGCAGCTGGCGGCGGGAAGCCAGCTCAGCATGAGGCGCACGCCAAGAATGGCGGAGCCGGGCTGCACGGCGGCTGCCGAGTCGTAGCCAAACCACGCCAGCAGCCACCCGCTCAGGGCGGCGCCAAACGCCCACCCCATCTTTTGCGACATGGACGACGACGAAAAAATCAGGCCTGCGGCGCGGCGGTTGGTCTTGAGCTCCTGATGGTCAACAATGTCGGCGTACATGCTCCAGAGCAGCGGCAGCACGTATCCGGCGCAAACGGAAATGAGCGCCTGCAGCGCCATAATCAGCGCCAGGTGGTGAGGTTCAAGCGCAAAAAAGAGGGCGCTCAGCAGGGCGGCGGCGCTCATGGCCACCATGTACGTCCTTTTTTTGCCGTAGCGGTTTGACAGCGGCGCGGCAAGGGCTACGCCGAGCATGTTGGCCGCCTGCCCCACCAGCAGGTAAATGGTGGCCACCGACCACCCCAGCACGGGCATTTTGTAGGTAATCCGGACGTAGTCGGCAAAGTAGAAGAGCGCCACGCTGTCGCGAATGGCGTTGAAGAGGAGTGCGGCCAGCCCCGAAGCCATCAGAATCCACCAGGGTGAGTTGCGGGCAAGGTTGCGCAGGTCTTGCTTAATGGAGGTGTTTTCGTTTTCGTTAACCGGCTTAACCCGCTCGCGCGTAAGCCTGAAGCAGAGGTAGAAGAGCAGCGCGCAGATGGCGCCTATTACCGCCACGGCGGCCACCCAGCCTGCGGGCGCGCGGCTAATGCCGGCGTCGGTGTTGGCGGTTGCCGCGCTGCCTGCGCCGAATACGCCGGAAAAGAAGTCAACCAGCGGCTGCAGCAGCATGAAGGTGATGAAGCTCCCGACGAAGGCAAAGAACATGCGGTAGGACGAAAGGATGTTGCGCTCCTTGGGGTGCGGCGACATAACGCCCAGCAGCGAGGCGTAGGGCACGTTCACCGCCGTGTACACCATCATCATGAGCGTGTAGGTGATGTAGGCGTAGGCCAGCCGGCCGCCTTCTCCCAAGCTGGGCGTGTAAAAGGTGGCAACGCCTACCAGCGCAAAGGGTACGGCAAACCACAGCAGGTAGGGGCGATACCTTCCCCAGCGCGAGCGGGTGCGGTCGGCAATAATGCCCATGAGCGGGTCGTTGATGGCGTCCCAAATGCGCGTGAGCAGAAACAGGGTGCCAGCTGCCGCCGGCGATATGCCAAAAACTTTGGTGTAAAAGAAAAGCAGGTACATCCCAAAGATTTTCCAAAACATGGACGAGGCCATGTCGCCAAAGCCATAGCCAATTTTGTCCCTAAGCGTAATAGCGGCCATAAAATTAAGAATTAAAGAATTAAAGGATTAAACAATTAAAAATCAATGAATAAATATTGTAACGTTGCCGACAGCAGCGCCCTGTAAAGCAGCTTTATCACACAGTTAGCCTCCCGACGAGCATGGCCGCAAAAATAGCAAAAATGTTTAAAACAGGCGTAACCCGGCAGGGTGAATGTGCGGCACTTACTGCAATGATGATACTATATTAACCTCCTAAAGAGCCGCGATTAGCCGTGTCTCTACCGTAACCCACCGAAATTTCTGCCTGCGCCTGCCGCTTTGCGCAAGCTGCGGCGTGCCTCTCTATCCCCCAAATGTTAAAGGCGGGAATGTATCATCAACGGATAATAAAGTACTTGCAATGACCTGCCTTTAACACGTATTTTTGCCCTGCTGAAAATTAGTGTTATCAGGGTTGCGTTATTGGTGTTATCTATCTTAATTTTATGAATTATGAATTGCAAATTACTTCGCTATTTTTTGATGCTGTGCGCCTTGCTCCCCGCGGGAGGGTATGCGCAAAGTATGCTCAACATTTCGGGAAAAGTGCTGGACAACACCGGCGCTCCGGTAGTCGGGGCGAGCGTTGTTGTCAAAGGTACAACCACGGGCGTTGCGACGGACGCTTCGGGGGGGTACGACATTCAGGCGCCGGCCGATGGAATACTTGTTTTCTCTTTCCTGGGGCTGTCGCCAAGGGAAGAGGCTATTAACGGCCGCGCGCGCATTGACGTAACGCTGGCCGCAGACGACCAATCGCTGGATGAGGTAGTAGTAGTGGGCTACGGTACCATGAAGAAAAGCGACCTTACGGGCGCTGTGGCCTCGGTATCGAGCAGAACGCTCCAAACCAGCATCACGCCCAGCGTAGACCAAATGCTGTCGGGCAAGATTGCCGGCGTACAGGTAACGCAAAACACGGGCGCTCCGGGCGGCGCAACCTCCATTCGCATCCGCGGGGCAAGCTCCATCAACAACTCCAACGAGCCGCTGTACGTTGTGGACGGCATGCGCTTCCAGGGTAGCAGCGCTTACGCCGGCTTCGACTGGCAGGGCGGCAGCAACGGGCAAACTACCACCAACCCGCTGGCGCTGATTTCGCCCAGCGACATCGAGTCTATTGACGTTCTGAAAGACGCTTCGGCCGCCGCCATTTACGGAGCCGCCGGCGCCAACGGCGTAATCATCATCACCACCAAGCGCGGGGCGCAGGGCGGCATATCCGTTACCTACGACGGATACGTGGCGGCGCAGCAACGCTCCAACACCATTGACATGATGAACCTTCGCGAGTTTGCCCAATTCCAAAAAGATAACGCAGCCCTCATTAACGGCAGCGACCCGGCGCCCGAATACCAAGACCCCTCGCTGCTGGGCGACGGCACCGACTGGCAAAACGAAGTGTTCCGCACGGCGCTGATGCAAAACCACCAGCTGTCGGTAACGGGCGGCAACGAGAAAACGCAGTACGCCGTCAGTGGAGGCTGGACGCAGCAGGATGGCATCATCATCGGCTCGGACTTTACCCGCTTCAACGTGCGCACCAGCATCGACGCCACCGTGAACAAGTTCATCAAGGCAGGCGGCTCGCTGGCCTACACCAGCACCGGCGAAACTTTGACGAACAACGACGGCGGCGACGGCGTGGTGCTGCAGGCGCTCGCCATGCAACCCGACATCCCCGTGCGCGGCTTTGACGGCGAATACGCTTCGCCCTCCTCGCAGTACGGCTCTTCGCGCTACAACCCCGTGTGGCTGGCGCTAAGCCGGTACAACAAAATGGACAGGCAGCGCACCACCGCCAACCTGTACGCCGAAATTACCCTGCTGAAAGACCTTAAATTCCGCTCGGAGTATGGCCTTGATGCCACCCACAGCCTGAATACTTCATTCTCGCCGGAGTACGATTTTGGGCCCGGGCTGAAAAACAGCAACAACCAAATTCGCGAAGATAACCAGCAAAGCCGCTACTGGAGCGTAAAGAACTACTTTACGTACACGCCTACCTTTGCCGAAATCCACTCGCTCAACGTAACGCTGGGGTCGGAAACCGAGCAGTCGGAGTGGCGCAACAGCTGGATACGCAAGGAGCACCTGTCGTCGGACAAAGTGCGGTTTGTGACCAACGACGGCGACTTTAACGACAACAACGGCGGAAAAGGTCTGGGGCGCAGCGTTTCGTTCTTTGCCCGCGCCCTGTACAACTTCGACAACCGCTACCTGCTCACCGCCACCATACGCGCCGACGGCTCGGACAGGTTTGGCCGCAACTACAAGTTTGGCTACTTCCCGTCGGTAGCGCTGGCGTGGAGGGTAAACAACGAAAGCTTCCTGAAAGAAGTTCGGCAAATCTCCAACCTGAAGCTTCGCCTGAGCTACGGGCAGGTAGGCAACTCAAGCATTGGCGCCTACCTGTACGGCTCGGCCATGCAAAGCGAAAACTTGCCCGCGCACCTTGGCGGAACGGGCTACCGCATGCAAAACATTGCTAACCCCGACCTCCGCTGGGAAGCCTCGTCGCAGCTCAACGCAGGGGTAGATTTGGGCTTGCTCAACAACCGCATCAGCTTTAGCGCCGACGTTTACAACAAGCAATCGGACGGGCTTCTGCTGCAAGTATCGTTGCCCTCGTACCTGGGCGGCTCAGAATGGACGGACGTGCAGGCGCCAATGGTCAACATCGGCCAGATACGCAACAGAGGCGTGGATATTTCTCTCTTTACGCACAACATCAAAGGCAGCGATTTTAGCTGGACAAGCAACTTTATATTTTCGCTCAACCGCAACGAGGTGATAGCCCTGAACGACGACACGCAAAAGATTTACAGCGGGCTGGCGTGGTACGCCAAATACCAAAACATAACCATTACGCAGGTGGGGCATCCTATCGGCGTGTTCTACGGGTATGAAACCAACGGCCTGTTCAAGGACAAAACCGACATCATCAACAGCCCCGTTCAGGTTGACTTAAACAATGATGGCATAAACGACGTTGGCGAGCGGGCGGTATGGCCGGGCGACGTTAAGCTTAAAGACCTGAGCGGCCCTAACGGAAAGCCGGACGGCGTGATTGACGATTTTGACCAGACCGTTATCGGCGACCCCAACCCCGACTTTACATACAGCGTCAGCAACACGCTAACGTACAAAAACCTTGAGCTCACGCTGCTGCTGAGCGGGTCGCAGGGTGGCGACATCTTTAACTGGACGCGCACCGAGCTGGAGGGCATGAGCAACATCTGGAGCAACCAGCTGGCATCGGCCACCAACGCAGCCCGGGTAAATACCGCCGACCCGGACAATCCGTACCTCACCAACGCCGGCGCATCCGTGCCGCGCGTTACCAGCAACGACAACAACGACAACCGCCGCGCCAGCAACCGCTACATCGAAGACGGGTCGTACCTGCGCATCCAAAACATCTCCCTGGGCTACACCCTGCCGTCGCGCTGGGTAAACAGGCTGTCGATAAAGCAGGCAAAGGTGTACGTCAACCTGCAAAACGTTTACACGTTTACCGGCTACAGCGGTTTTGACCCGGAAATAGGCGCCTTTAACCAAAGCGCCCTGCTGCAAAATATTGACATGGGACACTATCCGGTACCCCGCGTTTATACTGTAGGATTAACTATTGGGTTCTAACATTAACACATCACTGAAATATGAAAAAGATACTTATACCATTTTGCTTTGCAGCAATGCTCGTGCCGGCTGCCTGCACCGACTGGCTCACCGTGACGCCCGAGCAGGAAGTAGCCGACAACTACTACACCAGCGAGGACGCGGTGCGCCGCAACACCGCTACGCTCTACGGCTACGTGTGGTCAGGCTTTACCAACCGCTTCATGTGGATGGCCGGCGACGAGCTGGCAGGCGATTTATACTACACCTACGAGCAGGAAGGGCAATTTTACCTGAACACCATTACGGCAGGAAACAACTACTCAAATCAGGGCTGGACAGGCTTGTATCGCGTAGTATCGTTTGCCAACTCCATTATTAACGACATGCCTCCCCTGGCAAAAGACGGCGGGGTGGAGCAGGTCGCCATTGATTACGCCATTGCCGAAGCGCGCTTCATAAGGGGCATAGCCTACTACTTCCTGACGGAGTACTGGGGCGATGTACCCATTATCGAAAACAGCACCGAGCTCATCACGAGCAATAACCTTTATGTGCCGAAGCATATTCGCGGCGATGTGTACCGCTTCATCATTGAAAATTTGGAGGCGGCTGCCGCCGTGCTGAACGAAACCGACCCGCAGCCCGGACGCGCTACCAAGTACAGCGCATACGGATTTTTGGCAAAAGTTTACGTAACCCGCGCTTCGGATTTCGGCAACGCATATTCCGATGCCGCTCAACGCACCGAATGGTTTGCCGAGGCTAAGCGGTATGCAAAGCTGGTGATAGACAAATTCCCGGAGCTTTACCCCAGCTACGGCGAGCTGTTTGAAGAAAGCGGCAACAACAGCTACGAATCGCTGTTTGCGCGGCAATGCATGAACGGCGGGTACGACTACGGCAACCAGCATACCGCCGGATGGGCGCGCAGCTCAATCATTGACCAGACGGCAGGCTGGGGCGCAGGAAAAGGCCCCACCATCAGCTTGCAGAACGCTTTTGCCAAGGAAGCCGACGGCACACCTAAAGCAACCACCGACACCCGTCGCCGCTGGGTATATATGACGCTGGGCGACAGCTACCCCGGGCTCAGCAACGAGGGCGACGGCACGTACGTATATGAAATTGTCAACCGCGGTGCAGACCACACGGAAAGCACGGCGATAGAAGCAAGCATCCCCATGCTGGCGCACTGCAAAAAATACGTTACGGGCAACAGCGATGCCAACTACAACACCGCCGGCAACATTTACTTCCTGCGGCTTGCCGATGTATTTCTGACCTACACCGAGGCCGTTATGGGCAGCAACCGCAGCACCTCCGATGCTTTGGCGGCAGCATACTTCAACGCCGTTCGCGCGCGGGCAGGCTTAGCCCCGCTGAGCGGCGACATTACTTGGGAGCAGCTGCTCCACGAGCGCCGCTGCGAATTTGCACTGGAGGGCATCAGCTGGTTTGACGTTAAGCGCTACTACTACCGCTACGGAAGCGAAGCCGTAGCGTACCTCAACAACATGCACCGCGACCACACCTACGTGCTGAACGACGGACGCACCCTTGACCCCGAAACCGGAGCCGTTGTGAGCGAAAACGGCGTGGACATATACGAACAGTACAACGCCGCCGATGCCGCCGGCAAGTGGGAGATAGAAAACAGCAAGGATAATTACCGCCTCAGCTTCGAAAAGGTTAACTCCGACACGTACATCGGTACGCCGCTGATTATTGAGGAGGCCAACATCCGGCAGCTGCCCATACCGGCATCGGTAACCACCAAAGCGCCGCAGCTGCTGGACAACGCAGCGCCCTACTACGAATAACCAAATAGCAACATCAACCATACGTTTATTATAAAATATGAAAAAGATATTCTCAAATATAGGTATTGCCGCCGTAGCCGTTTTGGGGCTATGCGCGTGCAGCAAGGACGACGAGGGCGGCGTGAACAGCAACGCCACGCCCGTAATCCGCTACGTGCGCCCCACGGCAGCCGAAGCGGCCGACTCGCTGCTGGTAAAAGGATTTATGGGCAGCACGGTGGCCATTATCGGCGAAAACCTTGCCGGCGTGTGCGAGGTGTGGTTTAACGACCGCCGCGCCACCACCCTCAACCCGAACATGGTTACCGGCAGCGCGGTAATTGTTGCCATCCCCTCGGAAATGTACGAGGAGCAAAATGATTTAATCCGCGTGGTTACCCGCAAAAGGAAAGAGGCTACCCACCCCTTTGTAACCATGCCGCCGGCGCCGCTGCCGCAGAGCATAAGCCCCGAGTATGCGCGGGCCGGCGACGAGGTAACCATTACGGGCAAGAGCTTCTACGGCGCTGCGGAGAATGTGCAGGTATTTTTCCCGGGCAACGTAGAGGCCGAGGTGCTATCGGTTGAACCTGCAAAGATTGTTGCCAGGGTGCCCGCTGCCGCCGCCAACGCCAAAGGGCAGCTAACCGTAAAAACGCCCTACGGCAGCACCCGCTCTACCTTCATCTACCGGGACGACCGCGGCATGATATTCAACTTCGACGACTACCCCATAGCAGATTGTTGGGGCGCCCTTGCCAGCGCTGCCGAACTATTGGAGGACGAAAAATCCGTCAGCGGAGCTTACTTGAAAATAGCCGGAGACATCACCAACGCAGGAGCCGGTGGGCAAAAAGATGAATTTGATGTGTACTACTGGCAAAATACCGGAGATATAAGCTACTTCAACCCCTACGTTGGCTCGCTGGTGCCGGGCGACGACCCGACCAAATATCAGCTGCGGTTTGAGCTCAACATCCCCGCCGAAAATCCGTGGGAAGCCCTGGCTATGCAGCTCATGTTTGCGCCGGCAGGCTCAACCAACGGCCCGATATGGAGCGACGGCGCCGACTACCCGAAAGGCTTGTACATGCCCTGGACAGCCACCGGCTCCTTCCACACCAACGGAAAGTGGATTACGGTATCGCTGCCGCTGAGCGATTTCCGCTACGACTCGTTTGGCGGCGACGTGGGCGTACTCCCCAAGGCGTGGGAAGACTTTACCATCTTCTTTTACCGCGGAAACGTGGAGGGCGCTGCCTGCTCGCCCGTATTTTTGCTGGATAACTTCCGTATAGTCCCTGTTGAATAACCCCATAAACGATAAATCAATATGAAAACAAGAATATACTGTAAATGGATAGCGCTGCTCATGGTTTGGATGTCGGCAGCCGCAGCCTTTGTTGCCTGCGAGCAGGAAGAGGAGGACTACGTATCGCTGGAGGCTTTTGGCCCCACGCCGCTGAAGCGGGGCGAAACCGTCCGCTTTATAGGCAGCAACCTGAACAGGGTAACCGCGGTGGTGTTTCCCGAAAACATTGAGGTAGCGCCCACGGTGGTATCGTCCGGCGAGATTACGGCGGTAATTCCCGCGGCGGCAGCCAACGGCTACATTACGCTCCGGTATCCGGGCGGCAGCATTACCTCCAAGAGCCGCATTGCCTACGCCGACGCGGTGGCGTTCGACAGCATATACGGCGCGGCAAGCCCCGTCCGCGCAGGCGATACCATCACCGTTACGGGCGACAACCTCACCGGCGTTTCGCAGGTAGTGTTTAGCGTAGAGGTGGCCGTAGAGAGCAGGGATTTCCTCACGCAGAGCCGCCACGAAATTACGCTGGCGCTCCCCGCCAACGCCCAAACGGGAGATGTGTACCTGCTGGCGGGCGCAGAGGAAACCAGCCACAGAACGCTAAGCGTGGACGGCCCCTCTATCACCGCCCTCGCCCCAACGCAGCCGAAGCCGGGCAGAGATACGCTGGAGATTACGGGCGCCAACCTCGACTTAGCCGTATCGGTCATCTTTGCGGGCGACGTTACGGTTGACGCCGTGCCGGTGAGCGCCACCCAAGTAAAAGCCGCCGTGCCCGCCAACGCGCAAAACGGAGCGATTAAGGTGGTTTCGGCGGCAGGGCTGGAGTACGAGAGCCCCGACGCGCTAACGCTGTTAGCGCCAAGCAACCTTATTCTTACCGCCGGCCCCTACAAGGTGGGCAGCAACATTACCATTTCGGGCCATGACTTGGACTTGGTAACCGGCGTAACCTTTACCGACGGCGTGAGCGCGGAGAACTTTAGCTACGACGAAGCTACCGGCATTACCGTCGCCATTCCGGCCACGGCAACCGACGGCGCGATTACCCTGCTTCGCGTAGCCGGCAACGGCGTACCTACCTCTGACATTACGCTGGTAAAACCCGCCATTACCAACATTACGCCGGCCTCCATTCAGGCCGGCGAAAAAATTGCCATTACCGGTGCCGACCTTGATTTGGTTACGGGCGTTACCGTGGGCGGCAAGGCTTGCACCATAGACGCGCAAACCGAAACGGAAATTCAGGCCGCCACGCCAATGGATGCCGCCATTGCCGGCGCAGGCGTGGAGGTTGCGCTGACGCTGGCCAACGGCGTATCCGTAACCGGCGCCATAGACGTAACATTCCCGCTGTACTGCTTTATTCTTGAGCTTCCGGCGCCGGATGTAGAAATCAAAGCTGGCGAGCTGCTAAAAGTGATTGTGGAAAACAGCAGCATGCTGACCGGCGTGGAAATTAATGGTTCTCCTGTGCAGCATATTCTGCAAAGCAATACGCTCTACGTGGCTATCCCCGGCAATGCAGGCGGCAGCGCTTCCCTCAAGCTGATTTCATCCAACGGAAATGCCACCTATACCATCAGCGTGATTGCTACGGGGCCGGTGGAAACGGTGGTTTTCCAAGGTCCGGTAGAGTTGACATGGAGTGATGGCGGCAGGGCTGTTGTCCCCGCTTCGGCTTTTGAAAACGTTGCCGCCGGCACCGTGATGAAGATTTACTTTACGCAGACAGATAATTGGGGACAAGCGCAAATCAACAACGGCCAATGGGGAACCTTTTCGTTTGCAGAGCTCGGAAACGACGGATACATAAAGACCGATACCGACAACGACAAATCGGTTTCGGAGCAGGAGTTGGAGTTGACGCAGGACATTCTGGATAATATTGCCGCCAACGTCGGCACAGGCGCCTTCGACGGAGCCGGTGTTATCATTCAAGGTCAGGATTGGATTATAGCCAAAATTACGCTTGTTACCGCTGCCGGCGGAGGCAGCGAAACGCTCTGGGAAGGCATACAGGCAACGGGTAGCTGGAGCGGTAATGTTACGCTGGAAGCCTCCGCTTTTGCCGGCGCTAAAGCAGGCAACAAAATTGTTGTTACCTGCGCCGACGTGACCGACGGCGCACAGTGGGGTATTCGAGACGGTAGCTGGAGCAACATTGTTGACTATGCCGATATTGTCGGCAGCAGCTATGAATATACGATTGATGCAGCAGGGTTAGCCGCGCTGCAAGCCACCGGTGGTATCTTTACAGGACACGACTACACCATTACCAAGATAGAAATCAAAAAGTAGCTGCCCCCCCCTTTTATATGAGAACATTGTATCTTTCGCTGCTGCTTATGCTTTTCTTTTCTCCCGCCTGCGCCGACAAGGAGCAGGCGCCGGAGCAGAAGGAGAAAACCCCGGCGCTGCTGTCGGCAGCGCCAGCAGCCGGCAGCGCCGTGCCGTTCTCTACGGAGCAGGCAACGCTCGTTTTCGATAGCAGGGTAGGCGTGGTTGACGGAACAAAAATTACCCTCAATGGTCAGCCCGTGCAGAGCGCCGTAGCCGCAGGCGACAGCCTCGTGGTGCAGTGGGGTTTGCTGGACGAAGAAGCGGCGTACACCCTGCTCATTGCCGCAGGCGCAATCAAAGCCATCCCCGGCGTGATGAACGTCGAAGCGATTAGCCTCACGTTTACCACCGCAAAAGCGCCGCCGCCGTCGCCCGCGTTAGCTGTACCCAACCCCTCGCCCGAGGCGCAAAGCGTGTACAATTTCCTGAAGGAAAATTACGGCAAAAAAATCATATCGGGCGCTATGGCCAACGTCAGCTGGAACATCAGCGAAGCCGAGTGGGTGCACCGGCATACCGGCAAGTACCCCGCCCTGAACGGATTTGACTACATCCACCACTACGGGACGTGGGTGGACTATACCGATACGCGCGTCGTGGAGAGCTGGTGGAGTAGCAACGGGCTGGTCAGCATCTGCTGGCACTGGAGCGTACCCGTTGCGCAGGGAAGCAGCAGCTATGCGTTCTACGCGGCGGGAGGCGGAACGCCTGCTACCTCCTTCGATATTTCCAGGGCCGTGCAGGACGGCACGTACGAAAACAGCATCGTAAAAGCCGACCTGAACACCGTAGCCGGCTACTTGCTATTGCTACAGCAAAAAAACATTCCGGTGCTGTGGCGCCCCCTGCACGAGGCCGCCGGCGGGTGGTTCTGGTGGGGAGCAAAAGGCGCCGCGCCCCTCAAAGCGCTCTGGCGAATGATGTTTGAAACCTTTAAGGCCAAAGGGCTGAACAACCTCATCTGGGTCTGGACAGCCGAGCCGGGCGACGACGCGTGGTACCCGGGCGACGAGTACGTGGACATTGTGGGGCGCGACATCTACAACAAAACCGCCGCAACGGAGATGGCGCGCGAATACGCTACGCTGAAAAGCCGCTTCCCCAACAAAATGGTTACGCTGAGCGAGTGCGGCAGCGTGGCAGGCCTCGCGGAGCAGGCGGAGCAGGGCGCGCGCTGGTTGTGGTTTATGCCCTGGTACGACTACGAACGCACCGTCAGCACGGGCGGCGCAGCCTTTGGCAGCGCGGAGCATCGGTACGCGAGCATAGCGTGGTGGAAGAATGCTTTCAGCGATCCGCGCGTGCTGTCGAGAGACGAACTTTTCTATTGATATGGTTCCCCTAACGGGGAATGCATAAAATAACCTGCGCACAGTATGCTACCGCTATTGCTTTTGCTATGCGCCCTGCGCTTGAACACATATGCGTTCTGCACCTGAACGCACGTGCGTTCTGCACCTGAACGCACGTGCGTTCTAATACCTGAACGCACGTGCGTTCTAGCGAATTAATAATTACAAAGAAAACCGAAAAATTATGAAAAACTCAGCCTTTCTCTTTTGCGCCTTAGCCGCCATGCTTGCCTGCAGCAACCCGAAAAAAGCGAATACGCCCCAAACGGCAGTCGAAAAGCATGGCCGGCTGTCCGTAAGCGGCGCTTCGCTGGTCGACCGGCAGGGCAAGCCGGTGGCGCTGCGCGGCGTAAGCCTCGGCTGGCACAGCTGGTGGCCGCGCTTCTACAGCAAGGAAACCGTGTCGTGGCTGGTATCCGACTGGAACGTTACGCTAATTCGCGCTGCCATCGGCGTGGAGCCCGACGGCGCTTACCTCTCCAACCCCACCCACGCGCTGCGCTGCCTCACCACCGTAGTGGATGCCGCCGTTGAGCGCGGCATTTATGTGATTGTTGACTGGCACGCGCACTACATCCACACCGAAGAAGCCCGGGCGTTCTTCGAGCTGGTAGCCACAAAGTATAAAGGCGTACCGAATGTCATCTACGAAATTTTCAACGAGCCTTGGGACGACGATATGCCGTGGAGCGAAGTAAAAGCGTACTCCGAAGCCGTCATCCAAGCCATTCGCGCCGTTGACGGCAGCAACGTCATTCTTGTGGGCAGCCCTCACTGGGACCAGGATGTGCACGTGGCAGCCGACGACCCGATTGCGGGCTACGGCAACCTCATGTACACCCTGCACTTCTACGCCGGGTCGCACAAGCAGTGGCTGCGCGACCGCGCCGACTACGCCCTCCAAAAGGGGCTGCCCCTGTTTGTGTCGGAGTGCGCCGGCATGGAGTCCAGCGGCGACGCGGCAATAGACCCCGACGAGTGGAGCCGCTACGTGCAGTGGATGCAGCAGCGCAACCTCAGCTGGGCGGCGTGGTCAGTATCCGACAAGGACGAAACCTGCTCTATGGTGCAGTCCCCCGCCTCGCCTGCCGGCGGGTGGAAGGACGAAGATTTGAAGGAGTGGGGAAAAATTGTCAGGCAGGCGCTGCGCTAAGCGCTTCACCTCTTGAACCGAGCGTAGCGAGTTCACGAGCACTTTAAAAATAAATATGGGTGAGTAAATGAGGCTCTTTTGAGCGCGCAACCTCATTTTTACCTAATTTTCTCAACAAAACAACCTCAGTAGCAACGAGAGTAACGATGTGTATTAACCTCATTACCTCATTTGGGGAGTTTTGTAGGAGTTCCCATTTTTCTACCGGCGCAAGCCAGTTCAAAATTCAAAATTCAAAATTCAAAACTTCAAATCCCATGAACCGTTATCTTTTTATTCTAAGCTTTGCCGCCCTGTGCGCGGCAGATTGCAGCGCCGGATTGCTGAGCGCGCAGGTTACCACTCGTCCGGCGCAGGCGCTCAACGCGGTAGAGGTGCGCTATACCTTTCCGGCAAAAGAGTGGGTGTTTATGGAGGGCGAGCCGCAGCAGGCAAACGTCACCCTGAAAAACACCTCGAGCAGCGCCGTAGCCTGCAACCTCGTCTTCACGCTGAAAACGGACAAGCGGGCGGACGTTGACAGCATTTCCGTTCCGGTAGCGCTGTCCGCCGGGCAGGAGCTGCTAACGCCCGTAGGCTTCCGGTTGCCGGAGCCGGGATTTTACCGCTGCGCCGTCTTTTTGGAGAGCAACGGCGCTGTGGGGAACGTGGAGCGCTTTAACATCGGCTACGCGCCGGAAAAAATTGCCTCGCCGCGCGACGCCAAGCCCGATTTTGAGGAGTTCTGGAAGGAAACCCGCGCCGAGCTCGATAAGGTAGCCCCCGCCTGCAAGCTCACGTTGCTGCCCGCATACTCCACCGGCGCAAAGAATATTTACCACGTAGAAATGGCGTCGTACGGCAACGTGAAGATTGAGGGATACTACGCCGCGCCCAAAGCAAAGGGCGTTTACCCGGCCATTGTGGCGTATATGGGCTACGGCTCGGAGCCGTACCTGCCGCATACCGACGGCAACCCCGGTTACGCCGAGTTTGTGCTCTCCGTCAGGGGGCAGGGCATACAGAAGGCCGGCAGCACGTACGGCGACTGGATTGTGTGGGGGCTGGAAAGCAAGGAAACCTACTACTACCGCGGCGCTTTCATGGACTTGGTGCGCGCGGTGGACTTTCTGGCATCGCGCCCGGAGGTGGATAAGGGCAAAATCGTGGCGGAGGGAGGCAGCCAGGGCGGCGCGTTTACCTTGGCCGCCTGCGCGTTAGACCACCGCATCAGGGCGGGTGCGCCTACCATTCCGTTCCTGTCGGACTACCGCGATTACTTCGAAATCGTCGGCTGGCCGCGCAGCGCGTTCGAAGCTTACCTCAAGGAACACCCCAACCGCACGTGGGATGAGCTATACGACCTGCTCTCCTACTTCGACATTAAAAATCTGGCGGGCTGGATTAGGTGCCCCATCCTCATGGGGGCAGGCTTGCAGGACGAGGTCTGCCCGCCGCACACCAACTTTGCCGGATACAACCTGATTACCTCCGAAAAGCAGTACCGCATTTACCACAACGCTGCGCACGGAACGCCGCCGGAGTGGGGCGAAGAAAGAACGCTTTTCTTCAACCGGCAAACAAGGTAAGAAGATATTAAAATTTTGAAGTGCACAATGAGCTTATTTGAACAAAGACAGCGCGTAGTAAGCAGGGAATACGAGCGGCTAATCGCGCTCAAGAACAAGCCCGTTCTTCCGGGCAACGGCATTTTTGAGCGGTACCAGAACCCCGTGCTAACGCGCAGCCATACGCCGATATGCTGGCGGTACGACCTCAACCCCGATACAAACCCCTACTTCATGGAGCGCTTTGGCGTTGGCGGAACGTTCAACGCCGGCGCCATCAAGTGGAAAGGGAAGTACCTGCTGGTGGCGCGCGTAGAGGGCAGCGACCGAAAGTCGTTTTTTGCGGTGGCCGAAAGCCCAAACGGAGTGGATAATTTCCGATTTTGGGACGAGCCTGTTGCCATGCCCGAGGCGGGCGACCCCGCCACAAATATCTACGACATGTGCCTCACCGCGCACGAGGACGGGTGGGTGTACGGCGTTTTTTGCGTCGAGCGCCGAGACCCCGCCGCGCCGGCGGGCGACCTCTCGGCGGCGGTTGCCGCCGCAGGCATTGCCCGCACCAAAGATTTGGTTGCGTGGGAGCGCCTGCCCGACCTGAAGTCGAAGAGCCAGCAGCGCAACGTTGTGCTGCACCCCGAATTTGTGAACGGAAAGTACGCGCTCTACACCCGTCCGCAGGACGAATTTATTAACGCCGGCTGCGGCGGAGGCATTGGCTGGGCCCCGGTTGACGACATTACCCGCGCAGAGGTTACGCAGGAAGCCATCATCAGCCCGCGCCGCTACCACACCATCAGGGAGGTAAAGAACGGCGAGGGGCCGCACCCCATCAAAACGCACAAGGGATGGCTGCACCTGGCGCACGGCGTACGGGGCTGCGCGGCGGGGCTGCGCTACGTGCTCTACCTCTACCTCACGGAGCTGGAGCGCCCCGAGCGCCTGATTGCCGAGCCGGCCGGCCACATCATTGCGCCCATCCGCGGCGAGCGGGTAGGCGACGTGCCTAACGTTGTCTTCTCCAACGGCTGGATTGCCGACGACGATGGTACCGTGTTTATCTACTACGCCTCGAGCGACACGCGCATGCACGTCGCCGTATCGTCCGTTGACCGCCTGCTCGACTACTGCCTCCACACCGCCCCCGACGGCTACCGAACCGGCGCCTCCGTCGCCACGCTAGCTGACCTGATTAAAAAAAACCGCGCCTACATCAACGGCAAGTCTAAAGGAATTTCTTAAAAAACTCAACTTCCTGAAAATGATGCCGGCAATTCGGATTCCGAAAATTCGGGATTTACTTTCTCCACCGTGTTGGTTAGCTCCACAAATGCGGCTATGCCCAGCTGCTCGGGGCGCAAGTCAAGGAGATGGTGGCTGGTTATGGCGGCCATAGCGTCGCCAAGCAGAGGCTTTAGCGAGTTGCGGATAGTTTTTCGCCGCTGGTTGAAGGTTGTTTTGACCACCTGCCGGAACAGCGTCTCGTTGCAGGGGAGCGACTGAACTCCGTTGCGCGTCAGGCGCACCACGGCCGACTTGACCTTGGGCGGCGGGGCAAAGGCCTGCTCATCTACTGTGAACAGGTACTCAATGCTGTAGTACGCCTGCAGCAGCACGCTGAGAATACCGTAAGCTTTGCTTCCGGGTTTCTCGGCAAGGCGCACAGCGACTTCCCGCTGCAGCATGCAAACAACCTCCGGTATGCGGTTCTTGTGCTCCAGCACCTTAAAAAATATTTGCGATGAGATGTTGTACGGAAAGTTTCCAATAAGGCAAAAGCTTTCGGGCAGCAGCCGGGGCAAGTCCATTTTCAGGAAGTCGCCGTGCGTAAGGCGGGGCGCCAGCTCGGGGAAGTGCTGTAGCAGGTACTCCACCGCTTCGGTATCTACCTCCACCGCGTACAGGCTAATATCCTCCCGCTTGAGAAGAAGCTGGGTGAGCATACCCGTGCCGGGGCCAACCTCCAGCACATCGTGCACCTCAGACGCCGCAAGGCTTTGCGCAATGTGCTCGGCAACGGCCACATCCGTAAGAAAGTGCTGCCCCATGCGCTTTTTGGCGCGTACAGGCGAATGCGCTGATTTTTTTGATTTAACATTCAAAATTCAAGGGTTTAAAGTTTAGTGTTTGCAAAGATACTATTATTCTTTGGAAATTACGAATTACAAATTAGAAGGGGGGGCACCCGCGTTCTTTTGTGGTTTCAAAAAAAAATATGTATTTTTGCATTTTGCAAAATGGAAAAAATAAAGATATTCATTAGCAGCGTACAGTCGGAGTTTGCCGAAGAACGGGCATTGCTGTTCGATTACATTCGGACAGATGCGCTTTTGGGGCAAATGTTCGAGCCGTTTATCTTTGAAAAAACGCAGGCAAAAAGCAAATCCGCTCAAGATCTATACCTTGAACAAGTAGAAGTATGCGATATTTACATCGGACTTTTCGGCGAAAAATACGGATATGCGGGTGAAGAGGGAGTTTCGCCCACCGAAAAAGAGTACGACCATGCTGCTCAATTCAGTAAAACACGCCTGATTTACCTCAAAAAAACAAGCGAAAGAGAAGAAAAAGAAGCAGCATTTATAAAAAAGGTAGAGCAGCAGGTAGTTCGCAAATTGTTTGGCGATTTTCCCGAGCTGAAAACCGAAGTATATATCTCGCTCATTCGCTACCTCGAAGAGGAAGAAATTATCCGCACAACCCCTTTCGACGCTACGTTCAACCAGCGCGCAACCCTTGAAGATATTGACCCCGAAAAAGTAAGAAAATTTATACGGAAAGCAAGGATTAAAAGAAGCTTTCCGTTTGAAGAAAGCGCTGATTTTAGAGAAATTCTCTTGCATTTGAACTTGATAGATGGAGAGCGCGTAGCTAATGCTGCGCTGCTGCTATTTGGCAAAAAACCGCAGCGGTTTATGATTACTTCATGCGTGAAGTGCGCTCAATTTTACGGAAACAAAACCACACGGCCAATTCCTTCACTTCATATTTATGAGGGCGATTTATTTGAGCTCATTGATCAGGCAGTTAGCTTTGTAATGTCGCGAATTGACGTAGCGGTGGGCGGAAGAGATAAAAGCCCCGTTGCCGATGTTACCCCCGAATTACCTTTATTTGCAGTTACCGAAGCCATAGTAAATGCAATTTGCCACCGTGACTATACAAGCAACGGCAGCGTACAGGTGGAATTGTATAACAACCGCCTTGCAATAAGCAATCCGGGACAGCTGCCTTACGGATTAACGCTGGCAATGCTTAAAAGGAAGCATAATTCGCGACCTGCAAACCCGCTGATTGCGAACCCTTTATATCTTTATGGTTCAATAGAGCAGATGGGTACCGGTACCGAAAAAATGGTTGACAGCTGTATTGAGCAAGGATTAAAGGCGCCCGAATTTGAAAATGGATTTGACTTTACTGTTACTTTTTGGAGAAAAGAAGCAGAGGTGCAAAGCGCAGATAGTAGCAATGCTATAAAAAACATTGGCGATAAAGATGCCAATGTTACCAGTGAGTTGCCCGAAAAGTTGCCCGAAAAGTTGCCTGAAAAGTTGCCTGAAAAGTTGCCCGAAAAGTTGCCCGAAAAGTTGGGTAAAAAGTTGAGTAGAAGCCAAAAGTTAATGATGAAATTAATATCAGAAAACAGTTATATTTCAATATCCTTGCTGGCAGAAAAACTCCAAATCTCAGCAACTACGGTAAAAAATAATATCGCCAAGCTTAAAAACAAAGGGCTATTGGAGCGTATCAACGGTGCAAAAGGCGGCTACTGGAAAATAGTTGAAAAAGAAGGCAGCAGGAAGTGAAAAATATAGCCATCATATTGTCAGGAGAAGTGGGAGAGCGGCTTCGCCGATCATTCGCTACTATTGATTCGCATAAAAAATAAAAAAACAGGATGGGAAACTTTAAATAGAAATTCTAAGTACATGACAAAAACTGAAAGATATCAATATCTATTTTAGTCAATGGGTTACGCAAAACGGAGGCAATGGTTTGTAATCCATTGAAGTTTCCCACCCTTGTTAAATATAATAATAACAAAGGGTTATAAGACAGATAAAAATATAAATTTATAATAATGAGCGAATTAATAATTACAAATTAGATATTTCAAAAGCGCG
>JAISGH010000091.1 GCA_031263185.1 Prevotellaceae bacterium
CGGGTAATAATTGCCAATTTATAGTAGGCAATAATGCTTTGCCTGTCTTTTTCGGGCAAATTTTCTACAGTTGGCAGGCTTTCAGGGTCTATCCCTAAAATCTTGCAGGCATCCTCAAACGTCTTAATCTTTTCTGTAATGCTTACTTCTGTGTTCATAATTAGTTGGGTTTTAGCTGGTTAAACGTTATAGCTTCTCAAATTCCTCCTCAAGATTTTTTATGGCCGCCGGAATGAGAATTAATTTTACGTTTTTCATCTTTTAAGTATTTGTTGTTTTTTGCCCTCTTACCGCTTCGGGCGTTGCGTTTGCTTGTCTACTGTGTTCACCAGCCGGCATGTCTTTTCGGCCTTTTCGAGCGAAAGCAGCTCTGCGTAGCTGTAGCGTATCTTGGCGTGGCTGTAGCTGCTGTCGCGTTTGCGCTGTCCAATATGTCCGTCGGCAACCCACTGCTTAACCTTGCTTGCTCCAAAACGCTGATATGCGGCACGCTGAGATAGCTCGTCGGCCTTGCTACATCGGTTTTTTTCGTAGCGCGCTACGCCGCACTCTACGGCATTGGCTAATAGGCTTCTCAATTGGTATTCTTCGAGCTGTACCATTGGTTTTTAATGTTTTAAATAACGATTTTGATGTTTGCTAATAGCGAAAAAATGTTTCTTTCTGCCAAATCTTGTTTTTCATAAATGGAAAGGTTGCTTGTCGAAGCTATTAGCCTGTCTATTTCTACGAACTTTTGAAGAATTTCCGGGTTTTTGGCTGGTTTCTTTTTCATTTTGTTTGATATTAATGTGAGAATTTGCCCGTGTCGCCGGTAGCGCAGCGCTTAATGGTTGCTATCGGTTTAGCTTATTCAGCAGGTAATCTGCCTCGTCGTTGCTGATGTCCAGGCCAAGCTCACGCTTACGCCGTATTACGCCGGTGCGGCCAATGGCGCTGACGGCTATGTCGTACACCCTGCAATCGCTGGAGTGGTGCTCATGGAAGTGTATTATCCTGTCAGCGATTTCAAAAAGCTTACGCTCATGGCTTTCTTCGAGCTCGGCTGCGCGCTCTTCGAGCTGCAAAATCTCCTCGTTAACATGCGTTCCCGCTAGGATATTGAAGTCAGTGATGATGTTTTGGCACATCTTTTCGAGGTCATCCCTGAACGTATCGGCAAAGTAGCCGTCCATGGCTACCAGCGCCCGCAGCGCGGCGATTTCTTCTTGCTTCGATGTTGGCTTTTTCGTTTCCATTTTTTCTTTCATTTTTTAGAGGGTTAAATTTTTACTTTCATGCCGCCGCACTCGGCGTAGCCGCTGAATTGGTAGCCGGTTGCGCAGTCGATAACGTGCGCCTTCAAATCGGTGTCAAACAGCAGGTCAAACGCTACGTTGCTGCTCATGGCCCGATCGCGCTGCTGGTTCTCTCGCATCTTGGCGATGATGGCCTCCATTTCATCAATGGACAGGGCTACTTTGTGGATGGTTTTGGTTCTCATAATTCAAGAATTTTTGTTGGTTATTGAATAAAAAAATGATACATTTGTGCAATAAAAAAAACAGGACAGATTTTCGGTACACTGCCAAGCGCCTTTGAAAATCCGTCCTGTCGGTGGGAATTACGCGCCTCGTTTGTAGTCGTGCGCCACTCCCTTTTTTAATATCTTACGGCGTTTGGCAGTGAAATCGGGGGCAAAGATATAGAATATTCTATATATCCAAAAGAATATTCTATTAATGTTTTGTTAAACTTCCTAAATCTATTTATAAATGAATGAAAATGAACGACTTAAAGAGTTGCAAAAGGCATTGAATTTTTCTTCTCAAAAAAAATTTGCCGATGCTTTGGGTATTAAACAAGGCAGTTTATCGGACGTTTACAGAGGAAAGAGTGGAATAGGCGTTTCGGATTCTATAAAAAGAGTGTTGGAAAAAGAATATTCTATAAATATTAAATGGCTTGAATCAGGAACGGGTGAAATGCTGAAAAGCGAAGCAAAAAGCGAGGATGCGGCACACAAAGTGGCAATGCTTGAGCAACAGTTAGCGGAGCGAGACAAGTATGTGGAGGCACTCCAAAAAGAGCTTACGCTGCTAAGGGGGGCGATAGAAAAAGACAAGCAACTTCTACAAGCCAAGGATACAATCATTACCCTGCTCGAGCAGCAACAATACCACCTCTACCCCGCTACCGAGCAGGGGTTGGTAGGTAGAGTGGGTAAGGCAAAGCGAAATTTCGCTGAGGCTGGTGTACAGTAGAAGTAACTTTGTTTTCATGTATAAGTTTTATGTTGTTGAATAAATAAAATCTAAAAAAACATGAGTTTAATTTTCAACGCCTCAACAGTTTGCTTTTATCTGTTTGGTGTATTTTTATTTACCCAGCAAAGGCATATTAATAATTTTCGAGGTGCAAGTCAAGTGTTTTATACTGTATTGGTATGGAATTGTTTTGCCGCTTTTATAGCCGCTATAGCGTACCTGATATTCTATGGAGTGCATTTAAGTAGCTGGTGGGCTACTTTTGCCATTTTATTGATTGACACTTTACTTGGCACTTCCTTGCAGGCGTTTGTATCAAGGATAATTCCTGAGTGGATTTTATCTATTCTTGGGTTCTTTTGTATGCCTATTCTTGGGTTTTTGATGTTTTCTTACTTACCATAAAGTACTCAATCATAACAATAAACGGCATGAAAAAAATTTTATACTATACGGCGTATTTGGCTATTGGCGTTCTTTGCTGGCGCGTAATACTCTCTCCAATGTCATTGGCATGGAAATGTATTTTAGTAATAATACTGTTGATAATAGCGTGGAACCTTTTGATTTTAAGAGATGTAATTAGCAACATGACATTTTATAATCTTGTAAAGAGGCATCCACACGAAGCGTACAGTTACTTTATTAGCAATGACTCTTGGCATGTAGCTCACCCGGGAAAGGCTAAAAACCTGCCTGACGGCAAATGGAGGTGGCAATTCTTCTTGTATGTGCCGAATATAGGGAACGTAAAAATTTATTGCAAGCAGGATTCTCTTGAGCAAGGCCAAAAGGAATTAAGGGGAATATTGGAGGAGAAGGAGCGGGAAATTAAAAATATAGCGGCGATAGCACAGAAAGGATTAAAAGAAATGAAGGAAGTATTATATGAAAAGGAGTTGGAAATAAGAGACTTAAATTCACAAACCCAAGAGGAAGATTTAGATAAATTTCGAAAAGAGTATAATTGTTTATATAGAGAACTTATTCTAAAATATTCTAAATATGATGATGATAAGATAGATAGAATTAAATATGGGGCATTATATTCCGATACTATACATGGGTATTCTCCAGAAGAAAGTAAAGAAATAAGGGGTGAAATAGCGACATCTATCTATGAATATCTCGCGCACGTTGAAGATTTTTCTATTCTTAACGAACCGTGTGTGGATGCTGGAAATAAAATTTCATACTATGGGCTTTATGCATATAATAGCGAAAAGAAGATGTATGCCAACGAGGAAGAATTGTTTAAGATATTCACTATTGTTTCTTTCTCATTGGCTTTTTCCGTTAAGCATGGATTAATAGAATTACCACCACTTTGAGGGGAGGCTTCCGAAGCGGAGCAGCTATGAAGAATACGAACTCGAAAAGTTACTGAACAAATCAAAAATCTATTAATCAAAACTCGTAAAATCATGAATAATCTTCAGCGAATAATTTTATCGCTTACGGCAGCGGCGTTTAGCTACGTCTGCCTGACGGTTCCTAAGCAGGAATATTTTGAGATAGGGGGCAACAAGATACTGTATGAGCAACATAAAGAGCGGGTGAAAGGTTACCCAAAATTAGTAGAATACGATTACGGATACCTAATTACTTTTGGCTTGATGGCGCTGGTATCCGGAGGAATTTTGGCGCTTGCGTGTAGCGGGAAAATGAAGAATAAACCCGCAAAGAAATGCGCTGTAAATGGAAGCACTCCACCAAATGGAAGCACTCCTCCTAAGTCTTTTACAACACTTGACCTTATTAGGTCTGTTGCCGAAATGAGTATAAACCAAAAACAAACTGCGCCTGAGCAGGCAACCGCCCAAGGCGAGCAGGGGGAATACGGAAAATCCTCCGAGTTGCCATAAATATGCCATAGCGCGCTTTCAGAAATGCTTGTATTTAGTTGCATCGTAAATAGTTATAAGAATAGTGTAATGAGTCTCATTAGCTCATTAAAACGATGAAATAGGTACGAAAAAAATGAGGTAATGAGGTTTGGATATATTATGTAACTATATGCTACTGAGGTGAGTCCGTTAGATAAATGAGGTGAAAATGAGGTTTCCAGCCGCTCTCATTCTATCTGTACCCTAACTACCGAGCTGCAAGCTATTTTCATAGCACCTCAAAAAAAGATTTAGCCGAACATGATTCAACCTGATAATT
>JAISGH010000205.1 GCA_031263185.1 Prevotellaceae bacterium
CTTTGGCATCCCGTAGGGATGCATCCCTACGGGATGCCAACAGCCACCGGAACGTTGCCTTTTCTACCGAGCGATTCATTCCTACGGAATGAGCAAAAGCGACAATTTGAAATGCACCCGTTCTTAGTTTTTAGTTCTTAGTTTTTAGTTCTTAGCTTCACCACCACCTTAGCGGCTTTTTCTCCCCTGTCCGATACGATAGCCGCTACGTAGGCGCCGCTTTCCCAGCCGGAGGTGTCGATGCTCAGCGCAGGGGCGCGTACATTTTTCTGCTCGTAAACCATTGCGCCGCCGGCGCTGTATATGCGCACCTCGGCAATGTTGCCGGCGGCGCTTTCCACAAAGAGCGTTTGCTGCACGGGGTTGGGGTAGAGCCTGACGCGCCTTTCGAATACGTTTTTGTCCGCCGCGGTGGGCAAGGCTGGGCAGGAGGAGTCCACGCACAGCGGCGCGGCCTGCGACGCTACGCTGCCCAGCTCGTTGCTCACCTCGCACGAGTAGTAGCCAACGTGGGGGCTGCTGGCGTAGCGGATGGCGTGGCGGAACGACGTTGCCCCCGAAATCTTCACGCCGTTCCTTTTCCACTGGTAGCGCAGCGCTGTTCCGGTGGCCTGCACGTAAAAGACAGCCGCCGTCCGCAGCGCCACGCTTTGCGCCGCGGGCTGGGCGGTAATTTGGGGGGCAACGCTGCGGCTGGTTACCCGGATGTAGAAAAACTTGGCGACCGGCGCGTACGCAACGCCCCCCGGCTGCCAGGCCACCATGCGCACCACGCCCGTGTCGAAGAACGTTACTATCCGCTGGCTGGTAAGCGACGCCACCACGCCGCTGTCTATGGCGTAGCGCAGCAGCTGGCCTTCCGTGCTGTACGCAACGGGCATATCTAAGCTGAGCGCGCTGTCCGGCTTAACGAAGGCGTAGATGTCGGGCACGGGTATCTCCTGCTCCACCTTGCCAAAGGCAAAGGAGGCGCTCACCGGGAGGTGGTCGGAGGTGTTGTCCCTGAAGCCGGGGACGGCAGATTCCGCCTCGTGCTCCAGCCGGGCGCTGTGGGGTATGTAGTACGGAAACAGCCTGCCGGAAATCAGGATGTGGTCTATCATGGAGAAGTCTTCGGTAACGGGGGTGGTAACGAAGCGGTAGTTGAGGCTGTCGTCCACAAAGTTTTTGTAGGGCGATACCGATTGCCGGTAGGTTGCCACATCAATATCGTCGTTAAAATCGCCCAGAACGATGAGGTTTTGTGCGCTGTAGTAGCTGCTGCTGTCGAGCAGCGCCTTTAGCCCCCGCGAAGCCTCCACGCGGCGCTCGTAGCTCGTGCGGTCGCTGTATGCCTTGGCGTGCAGGTTTATGAGCGTAATGGGAACGGTATAGCCTCCGGTGTTTATATCGAAGCTAAACTCCACCGGGTAGCGTCCGCTCGCCCACGCGCTGTAGCTTCCGGCGTTGCTCATGAGGACAGGCTCGGCGGTGAGCGTAGCGCGGCTTCGCTTGAAAACAATCGCCTCGCTCTGGACGCAGCTCGACGGGTTGTGTATCACAACGCGCCCGTCCCACGCGCCGTCTAAGTACGCCAGCACGGTGTCGAGGCTTTTTGTGGGGTTGTCGGTCACCTCCTGCAGCGCAACGATGTCGGCATCCATTGCGCGGATAGCGGTAGCCACGTTGCGCATTTGCTGCGCTTTGTCTGCTGGGCCTTCGTCGGGGCAGCCAAGCCACTCAACGTTGAAGGTGGCAATCCTGAAAGGCCGTCCGCCGCCCTCAGCGCTTTCCTGCCGAACAATGCCCGTTACGGCCATGCTGCCAAGCAGCTCGCTGTACTGGTTGAAAAAAATGACGGGGCTGCTGACGGCGCTGTCGGGAAATCCGCCGCAGGCAGGGGCAAAGCGCACGTAAATGGTTTTGCCCTCCGCGAGCTCGTCGGCACGCATGGTTATGGGGATGCGGCTGTACGCGTTGTCTGCGCCGGTCAGCGATACTTGCACCTGCGAGCCGGGCTGCATGATAACAGCGCCGCTGCTGAGGTTTACTGCCGTAACGACAACGCGCTGCGCCGCCGACGCTTGCCCGGCGGCAACGCTGGTGGTAAATGCTACCCTGTCCGGCGTACAGCTTACGCTCTGCGCCTCGGCAAAAAAGCTTGCCGCAAGCGCCATGCACAAGAGCACGTATAGCTTATAGCTCAAAAGTTTGAAGTGAAACATTTGTGGTCGTATAATATTTTGCTGTATATTTTAGAGTTTATTTTCAATAGTCGCTTGCGCCGTCCCGCAGGGACGGCGCAAGCGGCCCTTACCGTTGCAACAAAATCATTTTTGGCACACTACCCAGCTATTGAATATAAACTCTTGTTTAATCGTAATTCAAATACCGTTTTTTCTCCTCCCGTTCATTGCAATCAGCGCTGCGCCGTACGCTCCCATGAGCTCGGGGATTTTGCTGCACGTAACTTTTTTGCCGGTTACCACCTCCAAAGCCCGCTGTATGGAGGCATTTTTAAACGCGCCGCCCTGCACCACAATGTTATCTCCGAGCTCCTGCAGGTCGTTAAACTTTAGCACCTTAAAAAGGCAGTTTTTGATTACCGAGTACGAAAGCCCTGCGGCAATATCGGCCGTAGTGGCGTTTTCGCGCAGCGACTGCTTCACCTTTGAGTTCATGAACACCGTGCAGCGCGTACCCAAATCGCAAGGCTGAGAGGCGGTGCAGGCAAGGGCTGCGAACTCCGGAGCGCTGTAGCCAAGCGATTTGCCAAACGTTTCGACAAACGACCCGCAGCCCGACGAGCACGCTTCGTTGAGCTCAACGCGGCTTATCTCGCCGTTTTTTATGAAGATAGCCTTCATATCCTGTCCGCCGATGTCGAGCACAAAGCTCAGGTCGGGGTTCAGGTAGTGCGCCGCGGTGTAGTGCGCAATGGTTTCCACCACGCCGTGGTCTATGCCAAAGGCCGCGCGAATAAGGTCTTCGCCGTAGCCGGTTACGGCGCTGCCGGCAATTTTCAGCTTCTTGCCCGCCGCCTGCAGCGCGTCGGCAAAGCCCTGCAATCCGTGCTTCACCGCGTACAGCGGGTTGCCGTTGTTGTGCGCGTAATGCATGTAGATAAGCTCCTTGTCCTCGCCAATGATGGCTATCTTGGTGGTTGTTGAGCCGCTGTCGATGCCCACGTAGCAGCTGCTTCCGCGGTAGTCGGCTATGGCTACCTTTTGCACAAGCTCCACCTCTTTTTCGTGCGTTAGCCAGTGTTCGCGCTCGGCGTCGCTGGCAAAGAGCATGGGGAGGGCATTTTTGCGCGGCGCTACGGCGATGCGCTCGGCGGCTACGCGCTTGCGCAGGCTGTCAATGTCAACCTCGAGGCGGGCTGCCTCCATGAGCGCCGCGCCCGCAGCCGATACAATTTCGGGGTGCTCGGCGTCGACAACGTCAGCCGGCGAGAGCTGCATGGCCTTCAGGAAAAAATCTTTTAGCAGCGGCAAGAACGAGAACGGCCCTCCGCAAAACATTACCTTTGGGGCAACGTCGCAGGCGCGAGCCAGCGTATTCATGGTCTGCATGGCAACGGCGTGGAATACCGACGCCACAATGTCCGACTTGGGTACCTCCCTGCTGATAAGGTTTTGCACGTCCGTTTTGGCAAACACGCCGCAGCGCGAGGCAATGGCGTAAATGGTGTGGGTGGGCGCTACGTGCTTGCTGAGCTCCTCAATGGGGATGTTGAGCAGCATGGCCATTTGGTCAATAAACGCGCCCGTGCCGCCGGCGCAGTTGCCGTTCATGCGAATATCCGGCTGGTGGTCGGGGTGAAAAAAAATCATTTTAGAGTCTTCGCCTCCCAAATCTACGAGCGTACGGACGCTGGGATACTTTTCAAAGATGAGGCGCGAGGCGGCAACAACCTCCTGAACAAACGGAATTCGCGCTGTTTCCGAAATGCCCATGCCTGCCGACCCCGTAACCATAGCGCTTACCTTGCAGCAGCCCAGCTTCTCCTTTATTTCGTCAAAAAATGTGCATACCACCTCCGTAACTTTTGTGTTGTGCCGGCGGTAAGCATTGTAAACCAGCTGCCCGTTGGCGTCCAAAACGGCTATCTTGGCGGTTGTTGACCCTACATCCAAACCCAATTTGTATATCATAATTTACCAAAAAACAATTAATTGTGCTATTTCGTTAAGGAATTTGAAAGTTGTATTCTCCCATTCTACATTTTACATTTTACATTCTCCTCCTGCCAGCCATCCTGTGGAGAAAGCCATTTGCAGGTTGTATCCACCCGTATCGGCGTCAACGTCAAGCAGCTCGCCGGCAAAGTACAGCCCCGGTACCAGCTTCGATTGCATGGTATTGGCGTCAACCTCGCTAAGCGAAATGCCGCCTGCCGTGATGATTGCCTCGCTAAACGGCCGGTAGCCGCTCACCTGCAAAGTACAACTTTTGAGGGTATCTACAATTTTTCTTTCGCTGTTTTCGCAAACTTTAGCCCTTGCCTGCAGCTTGGCCTGCTCGGTAAAAAATGGTATGAGCGGCGCCGGCATGAGCTTTCGCAAGAGCGACCCAACATCGGAGATGCTGCTGCCTTGCAGCTCGCGCTTCAGCCGATTTTGGAGCTGCAGCTTGCTCAGCGCGGGCTTCCAGTCCAGCAGCAGCTTCACCTCGCGCTGCGCTTGCAGCGCGTCGACAATGCCCCGGCTCATGCGCAGGATGATGGGGCCGGAAACGCCAAATTTGGTGAGCGTCAGCTCGCCGAATGCTTCGTCTACTATTTTGCCGTTGGCCGCCGCCGCTACTTTTACGTTGCGCATTTGTAAATCATCGAAGCCGAACTTGCTAAACCCTGCAACTTCGATGGGTACCAGCGAAGGGCGAACAGGGGTAAGGCTGTGCCCCAATTTTTTTGCAAAGCTGTAGCCGTCGCCTGTGGAGCCTGTTGCAGGGTAGGCAAGGCCGCCGGTAGCCAGCAGCAGCTTTGCGCTGTACGCCGTGCGCTTAGCTCCATTTTGGTTGAACGTAACCGAGAACAGGCCATTTTCGCCGCGAGCAATACCCGTAACCTGCGCGTTGCACAGGATTTCTGCGCCCATGCGCCGCGCCCACTTTTGCAGCGCTTCGGCAACATCCCACGCTTTTTGGCTGGCGGGAAATATGCGCCCGCCGCGCTCCTCAACGGTACGTACGCCTATGCTGCCCATAAATTTTACCAGCTGGGTATTGAAAAACAGCGAAAAAGCAGGGCGCAAAAAGCTGCCGTCGGGGTGAATTTTTTGCAGAAATTCTTCTATGGGTTTGCTGTTGGTAATGTTGCCGCGCCCCTTGCCGCTGATGCGCAGCTTGCGTAGCGGTTTTTCCATTTTTTCGAGCAGCAGCACGCTTGCCCCCAGCCCGGCAGCGCGTCCGGCAGCGGTTACGCCGGCAGCGCCGGCGCCAACAATAATAATATCAAAGGGTAAAGATTTCAAATTTTTCAGCGCCTGTAGCGTATTTGCATAGTACCCAAAATGACAAACTAACGGCGCTCCGCTGCCGGAGGTGCGCCGCTAATTTGTCATTTCAGTACATTTCTGCTTTGCCTGAGCGCCCCAAAAAATCGTAGGGCGTTTTAGTGAACCACAATTTTATGCTCTTCCAAAATTTTTCGTGCAAGGTTGAGCATGGTAGGGTCGTCAAAAGTAACGAGGCCGCCATCGGGACCTTGCTCGTAGTGAACGCCGGCGGTTTGCGCTTGCAGGTGGTTTCCGCCAAAAAAATTACGCACCGTATCAACGGTTACGCCAAGTAAATCGGCAATTTTATGGGTGCTCCCATCGGGTAGCGCATCTTTTATGCGGCGCAGCTGGTTAAATGTTATTGTTTCCATAAGTGAACAATTTTTAAATAGTAAGTACAATAAAAACGCGTGTTAGTATTAAAAAAAATTATTTACAGCGAGTTAAGGGTTATTTTTGCTTCCTCTACCATTTTTCCTGCCGGCAACGTTTTGAGGTTGTTCAAGGTGAACAGGTTGAGCGCCTTTTGCAGCTGCTCCCGCTCCACTACCTTGTTGGCACGGCTGAGGTACTGCTTCAGGATTTGGATTTTTTCGTAGTCCTGAATACCCTCAACGAGGCGCTCCAGCCGGATAGACGAGCAGCCTCCGGGGTATGCCACCCAGTAGTACCCTGCTGCGCGCGAGCTGCTTCGAGCATCCTGTAGGGGGCGATTTCCCCAGCTGTTGTACGCTTGGCGCGTGTAGCCGCCAAACCCGTTGGCGGCGGCATACCAGCCCACCCAAGCCGCCTCGCCCGATGGCGAAAAAGCATAGGTGTTCGGGTGCGCGTCGCTGCAAGGCGAGTAAAAGCAGAGCAGGCGGCCGCCCTCGCTGCGTACATCTTTTTGAGCCTCGCTTACAGGTTGCCGCTGCGCAACGCTGTAACGGCTGATGTTTGGCTCTACATCGGCAAAGTAGTTGCCGGTGTAGCTAATGGCGTAGCTGCTGTCGATTTTTGCAAGGGTGGTAACAAATTTACGCAAGCGCTCCCTACCCGCTTCCTTTATGCAGATGGTAGTTTTGCTCAGCCAGCCTTTGGATTTGAGGTGCGCGGTGAGCTGCTCAAGCATACTTTGCAGGTAGCTGTTATACTCTTTGCTATTGGCGTACATTTCCTGTACTTTGACGCTGTTGCTTGCCTGGTCGAAGTAGGAAATGGTTTGCGTAGGGCTGTAGCTCATGTAGCAGCACAGCTCTTGGTTAATTCCAAGGCTCATCATGAAGTCAACCCAGCTGTCCATTTTGGTAAAATCAAGGTTCCACGTGTTGTCCACGCGCCGGATAGCGGTAATCATAGACTCAAATTCGTCGGGCAGCGCTTTTTCGACAGCTTCGCCAATAGCGTTGTTGGTAATGGGGATGGTGATGGACTTTTGCCCGCTCTTTGCCAGCAGCGCCATCACGGGGCGCATGGCGTCAAAATGCGCTTTGCTCCAAGGCGCCAAATTGTGGTAGCGGGCTACAGCCATGGGATTTTGCCACATGTTGAGGCGGAACGACCATTGAGAGGCCGGCGGCAGCAGGTGGTTGCGCACAAAAATGTTGGTGGTGAGCGTAATTGGCTCGGTAAGTTCTTTGGCGGTAACGGTGATAAAGCCTTTATACTTGCCGGTGGCGGCTTCGGGCGGAATATTCAGGGTAAACCACACGGGCTGCACCGTTCGTCCTGCAATGCTTGTGGCAGCCTTATAGTCAATAACGTCGGCCACAAGCGAGGAATCGTACTGGTTGCTGCGGCGTGGCGCACAGCCATCCGTACCAAATTCATCAACCATAACGTAGCGCAGAAAGCCCATTGTGCAGCGTGCAGCGCTAATTTTTTGTCCGGAGGAGGTTTCAAAATCCGATACGTGAAGCGCTACCTCGCTGGCGCCGGTACCGCTCCAGAGCAGCAGCAGCGCGCTAATTCGCTCGCCGCGCCAGCCGGTTTCTCCCCAAAAGTTGACATCCGGAATGGTGGGAACTTCATTTTTGGGAAAGTGAATATCTTTGCTTGCAAAGCTCGCGTACAGCGGCTTGCCTGTTTTGGACCATGCTTTTTTGTTGATTTTCTTTGGGTTATTCAGCTCATTGTAATCCCTGCCCAGCTGTGCGGAGGTAGCGGCAGCAGGGATAGTAAGCCCGATGATGAGGCAGGCAACAGGAAATATTTTTATGCGACTAATCACCAAGTTGTTGTATCTTTTGAGATGAAAACAAGTCCTACAAAGATAGCATAATAATATCGAATTTACAACTGTAACAAGAAGTGGTAGATTTCAAAAGCCTCTTTAAATTCGACAAAATAACGATTAGATCTCTAAGAATACGCATGTAGCCGAAAGCGCAAACCTGTCAATTTTTTCAGGACAGAGCAACTTTATCGTAAAATTCTCACTATATTTGTGCCGCTATTGCAATGAAATTTTGATGGTGGGATTGAAAATAGTTGGTATAGGCGTTTAGAGCACCCCCAAATTTTTATATCTTTGGGGTTCCATCATTGTTCAAAAGAGCGATTGCAAGGTTACCTCAACGAATACCATTTTTAGATACAACAGAAGAGTTGTGATGGGGGTAATCTTCGATTTGCTCCTAACAAAGATGGTCTTGTAATGAGCCTAAAAGATTAAAATGATAAAATATTAATAAGGGCGGCCTAAGCGCCTATACCAATAAAAAGTAAATTAAAAATTTAATTAGGCACAAAAATATTATGGAAGTAGAATTAGGGCAAGCTGTAAAGATGTTTTTTGGAAATTCGTCATTGGAAATGGTGTTTTTTGAAGCAATTGCAAATTCATTAGATGCAGATGCCACAGAGATAAATATTTGTATTGAAGCAAAAGCATTTAGCCAACCAGAAACATTGACAATCCATATTTCAGATAATGGAGTTGGCTTTACTGGTATCAGATACAATAAGTTTTCAAAACTTTTCGACGTTGATGAAAGTTCGCATAAAGGATTAGGAAGACTTGTCTATTTATGCTACTTTGACAGCGTCAAAGTAACCAGCTGTTACGAAAAAACTCACAAAATAGAATTTGAATTTAATGAAGCCTTTAACACCGAAAAAGCGATAAAATCAGATGTACGAGAAGCTGAATCGGGCACAAAAATATCCATGAGTGGTTATCTCAAATCAAAATTATGGAAGCAAGACTATATTAATCCCGAGAAGTTGAAAGGAAGAATACTGGAAGAATTTTATCCCAGATTGTTTCAGTTGAAAGAAGACGGGAAAAATATTGTTATTAGCATATCTTCTAAAATCGAACATAAAGAGCAAACAACAATATTAGATCAGGAAGATATACCTGCTTTTGAAAAAATAGAATTAGATAATTCCGTAAATTTCTTTGATAAGTTTTACTTATACTATTCAATAGAAAGTGTTGATATTAAGAACTCAACTTTACTTGCTGCAATTACTGTTGATAATAGAACAAAAAAGATTGACCTCATAGCACAGGAGAATTTTATAGCTGGCTATAAAATGATATTTTTACTTTATTCAGATTGGTTCAAAGGAAAGGTCGATTTTTCGAGACAAAATTTAACGACATCAGATTGGGAAAAGAAAACATTTCAAAATATACAAACAAAATTTAGAAAAAAAGTTGCAGGTATTATAGAAGAAAAAATACCAAAAGTAAAAGATAGAAATGAGGGAACTAAAAAATATCTTATAGATAAATATCCTCATTTGAGCAATTACTTTAATTCTGATTCAGAAGATATTGGCTATATTTCGAAGAATGATGTATTGAAAAGAGCTCAAGACCAGTTTTTTAAAGCTCAAAAAGATTTACTTGAAGCATCTTCTCTTTCTGACGAACAATATAAAAAATCCCTTGAACTATCATCTATGGCTTTAACTGAGTATATTTTGTTTAGACAGAAAACCATAGAAAACCTCAAGGGAACAAATAAAGAAAACAGCGAAGCAGATATTCATAACTTATTTGCTTCAATGAAACGCCTTTTTATTAAGGAAAATTCCACAAATGATTTATATAGGAATTGCGCATGGTTATTGGATGATAAATATATGACTTATGAATCCGTACTAAGTGATAGAGAAATGGGTGAAGTTGTTAATTTTATAACACAAGGAGATACTATAGAAGATAACGATAGGCCAGATATCGCATTAATATTTTCGAACAATCCCAGTAAATCTGATTTCTTCGATGTTGTCATTGTAGAATTGAAGAAACGAGGAATTCCATTGGAAGAAAACATAAAAGTTATAACGCAACTTGAAAAAAGGGCACGAAAATTAATGCAGTACTATCAAAACAAAATACAACGTATTTGGTTTTATGGAATCATTGAATTTAATGATGAAATTGAATTAGCTTTGTCCGGCGAGTATAAGGAACTTTATTCAACCGGAAAAATGTATTATCGTGAAACGATGGTTGCTATTCAAAAAAGTCCAGAAATAAAACTTCCGATAGGAGTATTCATAATGGACTTAGATTCTATCGTAAATGATGCCGATTGTAGAAATTCTGTTTTTTTTAAAACTTATAAAAAGTAAATTCATTGATACGGAAAAATAGTTATGTTCAACAATCAATTAGAGCTATTCAACAGCCAATTTATCCTCTACCAAGGATGATAGCGACATAACCAATATGTCAATCTCTGTTTTGGAGGCAAAGATGCATGGCTCACAACAACGAATAAAACTGATAATAAAAAATAATCGCAGCAATGACGACACAAGAATTTAAGAGTTATTAAAGAATCTGCCGAAAAAATCTGAGTGGGTCGAGTTCAAAAAAAAACAATTCCAATCCTCAAGAAATTGGGGAATATTTATCTGCGCTTAGCAACAATGGCATTGATAAAATCTTATATTATGCTAAAAAAGCATACTTGGATACATTAAAAATGCTGGAAAACAAGGTGAAATTGAAAAAATAAACATGGCAAAAATGGTTGACGAAATAAAAGCATACATTGCCGAGCTCAACAGTAAGTACAGAGAGGGTATTACCACCGAACATTCGTTTCGCGGGGCGCTGGAAGCTTTGC
>JAISGH010000237.1 GCA_031263185.1 Prevotellaceae bacterium
TTTCGCTTCGAGGTTACAAGCAGCGGAAACGGAGAATTACAATTGGCAGCTTACGTGAACGGCGAAAAAATCGACGACCGCAAAAGCGCCGTTGCAACGGCCTCCATTGCCAACATCAGCAAGGCAAGCAAGTATCCTGTTTCCGTTGAAGTGATCAGGCAAAATTCGGGCAAAATCGTTCTGCCGACGCCCGCGCAACCCGTTGCAGGAAGCACAACGGCTACCGGTTTTAAAATCACCAACAGCTACCTCACGGATTATGGTGTATTGGAGTATCAAATAAAGGAAGTCGGCGGCAATTATGGAAGCTGGACGGCGTATAGCGCTACGGATGGCATTACCGGTTTAGCGCCGAATACGAGCTACCTTGTGCAGGTACGCTACGCCGGCAACAACACTTATGCCGAAAGTAGCCCGTCGGCAGCAACAACCGTAACGACCCTCAAGGCTGCGCAAACCGCCATTTTAACTCCGAATGATGCAGTAGTAGATACGCAGATTTATCCCAATCCTTTCGAAAACGAGCTGCATATCAAAGGTACAGAAGGCTATACCTTGCGCATCTTCGACTCAAGCGGTTCGCTTATTCGCACGCCGGAGGTGATCGCTTCGAATGAAACCATTGATTTGACGTACCTGCAGGCAGGTACCTACCTGTTCCGGTTGGATAAGGACGGAAAAACAAAAACGATATGGGGAGTAAAAAAGTAGGGTAGTATTGTGTCAACCGAAAATTGTCGCAAGCTCGCCATTGCGACTGCAAAGTATGATAAACGAAATTGTTCTTCCTCTCGACAAACCTTACGGCTGGTCGTCATTTGATGCCATACGCTACGTGCAGCGGGCAGTGCAGCGCAAAACGGGCGAAAAAAAGTTTAAGATTGGCCACGCCGGAACGCTCGACCCGCTGGCAACAGGCCTGCTGATTATCTGCCTCGGAAAGGCTACGCGGCAGGCAGCGCTACTGCAGGCTGGGCAAAAGGAATACCTTGCCCATATTTGCCTCGGAGCGGTCACGCCGTCCTACGATATGGAAACTGACGTTACCCAAACGTACAGCTTCCGGAGCATTACAAGAGAGCAGGTAGAGCGGCAGCTTGGGCGTATGCTGGGCGAGCAGCTGCAAATGCCGCCGCAGTTCTCGGCAAAGCAGGTGGGCGGACAGCGAGCCTACACGCTTGCGCGTCAGGGTGTTGTTGCCGACGTTAAGCCCTGCTTGGTTAACTTTTACAGCATTGACATACAGGATTTCAGCTTGCCATACCTTTCAATTTTAATTCGTTGCAGCAAGGGGACTTATATCCGAACCTTTGCGCACGACCTTGGTCAGGTCTTGGGCTGCGGGGCATACCTGTGCGGCCTGCGCCGCACTGCCGGCGGCAATATCTCTATCAAAGACAGCGTAAATATTGAGCAGCTACTCCGGCTTCCCGCCTCCTACTTTTTGTGCTAAAAAACACAAACCAATCAACAATTATATTAAAGCACGAAACAATATTTTATGTTGTGCGTATAAGCACAACATGATATTTACAGAGTATGCTGCATTTTCAGCCAATATCCATCTAATAATTAGTATAGTAAACCCCCTTTTTTTTGAAAAAGAAATGAAACTTTCACAATATAAATTTTCTCTCTCTCCAGACCTGATTGCCAAGTATCCGGCTGCGCACCGCGACGAATCCCGCCTGCTGGTGCTTCATAGAAAAACAAAGAAAATTGAGCACAAAATTTTTAAGGACATCTTGGGCTACTTCAACGACGGCGATGTTATGGTGATCAACAATACCAAGGTGTTTCCCGCAAGGCTTTACGGCAACAAGGAAAAAACGGGCGCTCAAATTGAGATATTTTTGCTGCGCGAGCTCAACCGCGAGCAGCGCCTGTGGGACGTGCTGGTTGACCCTGCCCGCAAAATCCGCATCGGCAACAAGCTCTACTTTGGCAACGACGATTTGGTAGCCGAAGTAATTGACAACACCACCTCGCGCGGACGAACCCTCCGCTTTCTCTTTGACGGCGACCACGAGAAGTTCAAAAAAATGCTCTACAAGCTGGGCGAAACGCCCATTCCGCGCTGGGTGCGCCGCGAGGTAGTGCCCGAAGATGCCGAGCGCTACCAAACCATCTTTGCCAAGCACGAAGGCGCTGTGGCGGCGCCTTTTGCCGGCCTGCACTTCAGCCGCGAGCTGATGAAGCGCTGCGAAATAAAGGGGATTAAATTTGCCGAGATTACGCTGCACCTGGGGCTGGGATGCTTTCGCCACATTGACGTAGAAGATTTGACCAAGCACAAAATGGACTCAGAGCAGCTGGAGGTAACCGAAGACGCTGTAAAGATAGTAAACGCCGCCAAGCTTGCCAAGAAAAATGTGTGCGCCGTGGGGATAACCTCGTTCCGCGCGCTCGAAGCCAACGTTACTACCCTCAACACCATTAGCTCCTGCAACGGCTGGACGAATAAGTTTATTTTCCCGCCCTACGAGCCGATTATTCCCAACAGGCTCATCACCAACTTTCACCTGCCCTACTCTACCCTACTCATGATGGCCTCGTCCTTTGCGGGCTACGACCTCATCATGTCAACCTACCAGAAGGCAATTAAAGAAAAGTACCGCTTTGGCAGCTACGGCGACGCCATGATGATAATGGACTAAACCGCAAAGCAAAACAGGACGGGCGAGGGAGAACTTCGCCCGAGCTGTGCTTCATGCTATAAAAATTTAGTCGTTAAACGCTAAAACAGGCTTAAATACTCGTGGAAAGCATACAGCCGTCCGCGCTGCCCGCCTGTAAAATTGCGCAAGATACCGATTTTTTCCATATCGGCAATCAGCTTGGAAGTAAAAGTTTTCATCGTTTTCCTTTATTGTTCGGCTGCAAAGTTAAGAATAATACCTGAGAACTTAAAGTAGCAGGCGGCATATTTAAGGATACGCGCTAAAAACTTAAATAGCGAGTGGGAAGCATCAACCAAAAAGCATTAGACGCTTACACGTTGTGCTGCGCCAATCGTTGCGTGCGCCGCTCTCCCCTTTTGCGCCGTCATTCCCGCGAAAGCGGGAATCTCCTCTTCCCAACCACCGCACTTGGGTAGCCGCAGAGGGGGAGATTCCCGCTTTCGCGGGAATGACGGCGCACGGTGGAAGAGGGGTGGTTTGGCGGCGGCTTCGCCGCCCCCAAAACCAAGATACGGGGCGCGCCCCCTCACTAACCCTGGCCACACCAAAAATTATAAACATAAAATATAACTCTAAAATATGCA
>JAISGH010000124.1 GCA_031263185.1 Prevotellaceae bacterium
TCCCGTAGGGATTATTCGCTCGGTAGAAAACACGAATGGTGCCTCCTCTTTGGCATCCCGTAGGGATGCATCCCTACGGGATGCCAACAGCCACCGGAACGTTGCCTTTTCTACCGAGCAATTCATTCCTACGGAATGAGCAAAAGCGACAATTTGAAATGCACCCCGCGCGCCCCGTCTCTGAGGTTGTTTTTGTAAGATAAATTAGGTAAAAATGAGGTTTCGCCGGCTTCGCTAACAGGAATATCCAAATCATCATAAGCGTATGAAATTTGGATGCTTACGGTCAAAATTTTAACCTCACCTCCTTGCTGCGCAAAAAAATACCACATTTATGGTATTTGCAGCTTGATTTTGCCGCGCTACCTTTGCCCCGTCAAAAAAAAAAGGCGCCCTCCCCATCCGCACTGCAATTTGGCTGAGGGAGCGCCAAGTAAAAAAGATTACTCGTGGCAAAGGTATTAAATTATTTTGGAAGCGCCATGCTTCCGCGCAAGATTTTTGCGCTTGCGCTACTGCTATCGCTCTGCGCAGCGTCTGCGCTCGCCGTGGAAATCAGCGGCACGGTTGTTGACGACCGCACCGGCAAGCCTGTTGCCGGCGCGCTGGTGCTCATCCAATCGAGCGTAATCGGCGCCAGCACCGGCGCCGACGGCAAGTTCTCCATCCTCACCAGCAGCTCGCTGCCCGTTACCCTTGTTGTTAGCATGGTAGGCTACGCCTCGCAGGAGGTGGAGGTGTACAGCGTGGAGGAGCCTGTGCAGGCGCTGCTCACGGAGGACGTGAGCTACATCGAGGAGGTAGTGGTGGTGGGCTACGGTACGCAGCGGCGCAAGGAGCTTACCGGCGCGGTGTCGTCGGTGTCCAAGGCTGTGCTGGAGCGCTCCGCCACCTCGCTGGACAAGCTGCTGGGCGGCGCGGTGGCGGGCGTGAGCGTGTCGCAGGCTTCGGGGCAGCCCGGAGCGGGCGCCAGCGTACGCATTCGCGGCGGCAACTCCATCACCGCCAGCAACGAGCCGCTTTACGTGATTGACGGCTTCATCTTCTACAGCGACGCCTCGTCGACCAAGGCGGGCATTGGCGGCATCGATGGCGGCCTGAACCCGCTGGCTGCCATTAACCCCTCCGACATCGAATCCATAGAGGTGCTCAAGGACGTGTCGGCAACGGCTATCTACGGGTCGCGCGGCGCCAACGGCGTAATTCTCGTTACTACGAAAAAGGGAAGGCGCGACGCCGGTACGCTGAGCTACCAGTACAGCGTGGGGTGGGATACGCCGGCAAAAAAGCTGCCGCTGCTCAACGCCTCGCAGTGGGCGCGTATGCAAAAGGATTTCTTCCTGAACAAGGGCAAGTACACCGACGAGCAGATTGCTCAGCTGGGCAAAGGCTACGGCTGGCAGGATGCCGTGCTGCGCACGGGCGTATCGCAAACGCACGAGGTCTCGCTGAGCGGCGGCAGCGACAAGCTGCGCTACGCGCTGTCGGGCAGCGCAGCCGACCAAAGCGGAATTGTGCTCGGCTCCGGCTTTGAGCGCTACAACGCGCGGGTAAACGTTGACCGCGGCGCGGCAAAGGACAAGCTGACGATGGGCGTTACGGCTACCGCCGGCAGAAGCGTCCAAAACAGCCTCACTACCTTTGAGGAGAATAAGCTCAGCAACGGGTCGCCCTTCCAGCGGGGCATTGCCAACTCGCTTACCTACGCGCTCTACATGCCGCCGGTGGTGCCCATCTACGCAGCGGACGGCAGCTACAACTACGACAACCCCTTTGAATACTCCGACTTGGTGCGCGACGGCATCAGCCCCAACCCGGTGTCGGACTTGAACAGCAGCACAGGGCAAACCATCAACGCTACCCTGCTGGGCAACGCCTACGCTCGCTACGCCATTGTTGACGGCCTCGCCGCCAAGGTGAGCGCAGGGGTTTACGCGAGCAACGTTACCCAGAATTTCTTTGCCCCCTCTTACTCTGCTCTCGGCCTGACGAAAACGGGGATAGGCGCCATAGGCAGCAAGCGGCAAACCGTGTCGCAGGCCGAGTACATGCTTACCTACACCAAGCAGCTTAGCGATAGCCACCTTGTAGACCTGCTGGGCGGCTACACCTACCAGCATACCCAAACCAACTACAGCCTTAGCCGCTCCGAAGGCTTTATCAACGAAGACCTCGGCGTAAACAACCTCGCCGACGGCGCAACGCCCTACGTGGAGTCCGGCGTGTCGAAATCCGAGCTGCACTCGCTGCTGGGGCGGGCAAACTACACCCTGCTGGGGCGCTACAACCTGACGGCAACCATACGGGGCGACAAGTCGTCGCGCTTTGCCAAAAACCACCGCTGGGGCTACTTTCCCTCTGTGGGGCTGTCGTGGAACGTAAACGAGGAGGCTTTCCTCAAAAACCTCCGCGCCCTCAACGCCCTCAAGCTGAGGCTTACCTACGGCACGGTGGGCAATCAGGAAATAGGCGACTACGAGTACGCCCAAACGTTCACCGCCAGCCGCTACAACGGCGGAACGGCCTACACCCAAAGCAACCTCGGCAACGACAAGCTGAAGTGGGAAACCACCACCCAGTACAACGCCGGCCTGGACGCCGAGGCGCTCGACCACCGCCTCACGCTGACGGCAGACGTTTACTACAAAAAAACCTCCGACCTGCTGCTCGAAACGCCGGTAAACCCCGCGCTGGGAACAACGCAGCTGGTAAACGTGGGCAACGTAACCAACAAGGGCGCGGAGCTTGCCGTAAGCGTGGCGGTGGTGGAGCGGCCAAAGCTGCGGTGGAGCATTGCGGCCAACGTTGCCCGCAACGTCAACAAAATCGTAAAGCTGGGCAGCGACGACCGCATAACGCTTGGCCGCAGCGAGGAGGAGGTGCTGCAGGTGGGCGAATCGCTCGGCACGTTCTTTGGGCTGATGTTCGACGGCATTGTGCAGAGCAACGAAGACGTCTCCCTGCTGCCGCCAACGAGCTACTACACCGGCGCCGCCCAGCCGGGCGACCTGAAGGTGGCCGACCTCGGCGGCCCCGACGGCGCGCCCGACGGCTTTATCAACAGCTACGACCGCGTCCCGCTGGGCAGCGTTCAGCCCGATTTTACCTACGGCCTGCAAACCACGCTCAGCTACCGCCGCTTCGACCTGTTTGTCTCCCTTCAAGGCTCGCAGGGCAACAAGGTTTACAACCACCTCCGGCGGCATCTGGAGTCGCCCGGCGACCTCTACAACGCCTCGTCCGACCTGCTCAACAGCTGGACGCCGGAGAACCCCTCCAGCACGCTGCCCGGCCTTGCCAACGTTGCCTCCCAGCGCACGTATGGCTACCTGGACAGCCGCTACGTGGAAGACGCCTCGTTCCTGCGGCTGCAAAACATCACGCTGGGCTACACCGCAAAGCTGCCCCTCGTGGCCAATGGACTGCTGCGCCTCTTTGCGTCGGCGCAAAACCTCTTTGTGCTCACCCCCTACAAGGGCTACGACCCCGAGGTGGCGCGCGGAATAGACCTGGGCGTTTACCCCACGGCAAGAACATTTTCGGGGGGAGTAAAGATTACCTTTTAAGCTTATAGCGCTATGAAAAAGAACACGAACAAGAACATGAACAAGAAAAAGTTGCGATACAAATCGTCCATTGCGCGATGTTGACAACGTCCGCACAGCTCACCGCAAATCGCGGGTAGCTTTTGAGCTTTCCCCATGCGGAAATGTCGTTAAGCGAAGCCAAAAAGTTCTGAAAGAGCAGATGAGCATCTACTCAGCGAGTAGATGGGCATCTACTCAGCGAGTAGATGAGCATCTACTCAGCGAGTAGATGGGCATCTACTCAGCGAGTAGATGGGCATCTACTCAGCGAGTAGATGGGCATCTACTCAGCGGGTAGATTCATTAACAAGGCAACGCCCATTAAATTGATGACATTGGGCAACGCCCTACGCTATTGATTATCGGGCTTTCAGCCCTTAACTTAATGACATTCCCCATGCGGAAAGCGAAGTATTTAACCATTTAAAAATTACACATTAACAATCTAACCAACCAATAATAATAATTACAAAAAAATGAAAACAAAGTATATCTTAGCAATCTCAGCATTAAGCTTGACGCTCGCTTACGCTTGCGGCAAAGACGATGACGACAGCCCCGAAGCGGGCAACATTATTACTACCGAAGTAATAAAAACCAACGCTCAGGCGCAGGCGGCCGGAAACGGGGTGTGGGGGCCGCTGCAAACCCTCAGCTCCTCCTTCTCCTTCCTGCTGGAGTCCACCAGCGAAACCACGGTGAGCTTCGAGGGAGAGGAAACCGCAGGGGGACCGGTGGCCAGCCGCTTAGAGACAGACGCTGCAAACTCGTACACCACGAAGATTTACACCCGACTTTACTCGAGCATCGGAACCGCCAACAGGGTTATTGAGCAGCTGGACTCTTCGAAGGTAACCGACAGGCTGAACCAAAGCACCAAAGATTTGGTGAAAGCCCGCGTGAAGTTTGCCCGCGCCCTGAGCTACCTCTACCTCGTGCAGCTCTACGGCGAGGTGCCCCTGATACTGTCAACGGCCGACGCTACCGACGCCACCGTCAGCAAAACCCGCGCCGCCATCGACGAGGTTTACGAGCAAATCGTCAAAGATTTGACCGAAGCCGAGGCCGACCTGCCGGACTACGACATTATCCGCTCCAACCCCAGCAAGGGCGCTGCAAACGGGCTGCTGTCGCGAGCCTACCTCGTTTGGGGGCAAAACCCGCTCTCGCAGGCGGAGGTGGAAGGCATCAAGGCTGCCACCGCCGACCCCCAGCACAGCGTCAACAGCGAGCGCCTTGCAAAAGCGGTGGAGTACGCCGACAAGGTCATCAGCAGCGGGAACTACGACCTGCTGGCGGACTACAACCGGAACTTCGGCGTAGGCGGCGAAAATCAGGGCAACGAGCACATCTTTACCATTCACCACGATGGCGACGATATAGACGCTCAGGGCAACCACCAAACCCACTGCCCGTTCACAGAGCGCTTCGACTTGTTGACGGACAACCATATTGGGCCGGCTGACGTAACGCTGGTGGATATTTTTGACAGCAACGACAAGCGCAAGCTCTACTCCATCGTTACCGAGCTGTACAACGCCGACGAAAAAACGGGTACGGTAACTCCCGACACGAAGGCCAACTACAAGAAGTACGAGTACAAGTTTCCCGTTACCTCGCCCCGCTTCGGCAAGTTCATCCACCGGAAGAGCTACACGGAGGCGCTGAGGGAGGTGGCGGCCAGCTCGGAGGACGGTCAGCCCAACAACATCAACCGCATTGAGCTCCGCTACGCCGAGGTGCTGCTCTACAAGGCCGAAGCCCTGTTCTTCCTCAACCGCGCAGCCGAAGCCCTGCCGCTGGTAAACCAGCTGCGCAGCCGCGCCGGCGTAGCGTCCCTCACCGATCTCACCGAGGATGCCCTGTACAAAGAGTGGTACCTCGAGCTCTCCTTTGAGCAAAAGCAGTGGACAAATCTGGTGCGCTGGAAGACCCTCATTGCAAGCGTTAACAAGGTAAAGCAGTACGAGTACTACAAGGAAGATTACAAAGACAATGCAAGCGTAATCGCAAAGGCCAAAAGCGAGAACTCCACCCTCGCCGACACGGACGTAAACGCCGCTTTCTTTGCCAAAATCTACAAGCACCTGCACGCCAAAACGACCAACATCAGCGGCAAGCACTACCGCTTTCCCATCCCCGCCAACGGCGGCATTAGCGCAGGCGTTTCGCAAAACCCCGGCTACTAACGCAGGGCGCGGTAAGCGCGATTGACGAAAAAATAAATGTGCGGCATTTTTTGCCGCACATTTATTTTGAGGAGTAGCTGCGTATCACATCCCGTGGCTCAATAGCAGCAGCCTTTCAAATGTTTCTACGCTCACTCCCGTAAAGTCATCCACTACCAAGTCGGCGCTTGAGAGCGCTTCGTGCGACATGATTTGCGCAACGGCAATCACCTTCATTCCGGCGTTGTGCGCGGCCTCTACGCCTATCACGGCGTCTTCGACCACCACGCACTGCGCGGGAGCGAGGTGCATAGCTGCTGCCGCCTTGAGAAAAACTTCGGGGTTGGGCTTCCCTTTTTTCACCTGCGAGGCGTTGATAACGGCCTTGAAATACTTGCGGATGTTAAGCCCGTCGAGCACCAAATCTATATTTTCGTCGGGCGCCGACGAGCCAACGCACATGGGAATGTCGCGCGCCTGCAGCTGCCCGAACAGGACGTCAAGCCCCCTGCTCAGCTCGATGTGCGAACGGTACAGCTCGCGGTATAGCGATTCCTTCTCGCTGGAGAGCGCGGCTATTTCCTCGGCAGAAATGCTGCTGCCAAAGAGCAGGCGCATGATGTCGTCGTTGGTTTTCCCGCTGGTTTTTTTCAAAAATTCCTCATCGCCCATTTTAATGCTGTGGCGCTCGTTGAATACCCGAAACGCCCGCATGTGGTACGGCATGTTGTTGATGATGGTGCCGTCCATGTCAAAAATTACGCCAAAATTGCTCAAGTTCATATTTACATTAGATATTCGGGCTGCAAAAGTAGAAAAAAAATTGTACATTTGCCGCTCACTTTAATTTTAATCCTTAATCCTTGTGCTATGAAGCAACCTTTAAATCAATCAAAAATGGCGCGCTGGACGGCGCTTGGCATTGTGTCGTTCACCATGATGGCCGCCTACTTTATGACCGACGTAATGTCCCCGCTCAAGGGCATGCTCGAAGGAGTTGAGCGCTGGAGCAGCGCAGACTACGGGCTGTTCACCAGCGCATACGGCTGGTTTAACGTATTCCTGCTGTTACTCTTTTTGGGCGGATTGCTGCTCGACAAAAAAGGTGTTCGCTTCACCGGAATGCTTGCGGCTACCGTTATGGTTATCGGCGCAAGCGTTAAGTATCTGGCGTTAGCCAAGATTTTGCCCGTGGAGGGCACCGTATTGGGCGTAAAGGCGCAGGTGGCGTTTGCCTCCGTTGGCTTTGCCCTGTTTGCGGTGGGCGCCGAGATTGCCGGAGTTACCGTTACCAAAACAATTGTGAAGTGGTTTAAGGGGCACGAAATGGCGCTGGCCATGGGGCTACAGGTAGCAGTTGCGCGTGTCGGGACGGCCATAGCGCTCATTTTCGCCAACCCGCTGGCAACGCTGTTTGGCGGCGTTTCTTACGCCGTGCTGTTTGGGCTGACGCTGCTGGCCATTGGGCTGCTCACGTTCTTCATCTACACGCTGCTCGACAAAAAATTCGACCGGCAAGCCGGCAAAATCGAAACCTCATCGGAGGATGAGTTTAAGCTCTCGGATGTAAAGCTGGTGCTGACCAACCACGGCTTCTGGCTCATTGCCCTGCTGTGCGTGCTGTTTTACTCCTGCGTTTTTCCGTTCCTCAAGTATGCCACCGACCTTATGGTGAACAAGTTTGCGGTTGACGAAAAGTGGGCAGGGCTTATTCCGGGCTTGCTGCCGTTTGGCACCATTCTGCTTACGCCGCTCTTTGGCAGCATTTACGACAAAAAGGGCAAAGGCGCAACCATCATGATAGTCGGGGCGCTGATGCTGGTAGGCATTCATGCTCTCTTTGCAGCGCCCGGCATTAGCAGCTGGGTATACGCTTTGAGCCTGATGGTGGCGCTGGGCGTAGCTTTTTCGCTGGTGCCGTCGGCAATGTGGCCATCGGTGCCCAAAATCATCCCCGAAAAGCAGCTGGGAACGGCGTACTCCCTCATCTTCTGGGTGCAGAATATCGGACTAATGGTAGTGCCCTACCTGATTGGGGTTGTGCTCGACCGCTTCTGCAAGGCGGTATCGGACGAGGGATCAATATCGTACGACTATACCATCCCCATGCTAATCTTTACGGCGCTTGCCGTGCTATCGCTGTTTGTTGCCATCATGCTCAAGCGCGAGGATAAAAGGAGCGGCTACGGCTTGGAGAACCCCAATGCGAACGGGAAATTTTGAATTCTGAATTTTGAATGAAATCCTCAGCTTTATTCTGATTATAAAATGACACCAGGGCGGGCAGCCTTATCGCTGTCCGCTCTTTACTTTTCGGATAGCAGCGCGAATCAAGGGTTGAAACTACTTGGGGATAATTGGGTTTTCTACCAACATTCCATCCCTACGAGACGGCGAAGATTTGCGAGGTATCCCGACAGTAGCGATTCTTTTTGTTTTATTCAGCTGCACCGCCATTTTTAAACAGCTCGTGTAATTTTTGTTGTAGCAACTTTTTATCGGGCAGCTGTATCTGGTATTCGGCAACCAATGTAGGCGAAAGGTAACGATTTAACGCATATTCAACCACTTCATTTTCTTTATCTTTACAAAGCAAAACGCCAATGCTTGGGTTTTCGTGAGGTTTTTTTACGTTTCTGTCCAATGCTTCCAAGTAGAAATTGAGTTGCCCCAAATGATCGGGCTTAAATTTGTCGTCTTTCAGCTCAAACGCCACCAAGCATTGCAAGCCACGATGAAAAAAAACAAGGTCAATGTAAAAATCGCTGTTGCCTACCTGTACTTTGTATTCTTCATCTATGAAAATAAAATCTCTGCCCAACTCAAGAATAAAGTTTTTCATCTGTCTGACCAAACCTTTTTGCAAATCGATTTCTTTGTGCTGGTTAGGTAGGTTTAGAAACTCAAAAACATAGTTGTCTTTGAAAGCATTAGTCAAATCTTGGGTAAATTCTTTTGGTAATGATGAGATTTTTGCATTACCCAACATAGTGCGTTCAAAAAAACTTGCGGAAATTTGGCGGTCAAGTTCCCGAACGCTGTAGTTTTCTTTGATGCTCAACCGCAGGTAAAATTCTCGTTCTTCTTCGGTTTTGCAACGTGAAAAGATTGTGCGGTGGTGTGTCCAGCTTATTTGAGCCAAAATAGAATTTTTGATGTCTTGAGGTTGAAGATGAAATTGTGTCCTCACTGAGGACACAATTTCATTTGTTTTATTATCAGCACCTTGTAATTGTGCCCTCACTGAGGACACAATTTGCGTTTCGGCATAAGTTTCATAAAACTGCACCATTCTGTAAAGCCCTCTACGCTCAAAACCTCTCAATTCCGGATTGCAGCGCTGAATAAATGCAGCCAATTCATTAACAGTTTTATCGCCCCATTCGGCAACAGACAATTTTTGCTTGATGTACGCCCCTATGTTCCAATAAAGGTTTATCAGTTCGACATTGATGGTGCGAATAGCATTATAGCGTGATTGCTGAATCAGATTTATAATATCTGAAAACCTTGTATCAATATTCATTTGATAATTAACAAATTATGTGTTGTTTTTTTGATTTTATTTATTAAAAACCAAAAAATTATTTATCTACAATTACCGGAATAAATTCCAAACCCTTGCATCCCGTCATTTTTTTGTGCAAAACCGCTTGATGACGTTGTAGGCTTCCTGAATTCCCAGCTCTCCGGATTTGCTGATGTCGAGGCAGCCTTTTTCGGTGTCG
>JAISGH010000153.1 GCA_031263185.1 Prevotellaceae bacterium
TCCCGTAGGGATTATTCGCTCGGTAGAAAACACGAATGGTGCCTCCTCTTTGGCATCCCGTAGGGATGCATCCCTACGGGATGCCAACAGCCACCGGAACGTTGCCTTTTCTACCGAGCGATTCATTCCTACGGAATGAGCAAAAGCGACAATTTGAAATACACCCCCTCAAAATTCAAATGCTTGTAAGTTTCATAACCTTTACTTACTTTTGCCCGATGTTTAACCCATAAAAAGGTGAATTATGGCACGTCCAATCAAAGACACTCCGGTTATCTCGGGTGAGGATGCAAGGCGCTTTCTTGAAGCGATGGAAAATGTTGTTCCCGTACCGGATGAGGAGCGAGAAAAAATGAAGAAAGCGTATGAATGGTCAAAAAGTATAGCTACCTTTCCGCTATGAGCTTGGCGTACGCCTTTACCACCTCTCTTATCGACTCCAGCCCTATTTCGTCAACGTTTACTTTTTGCGGAGCAGCAAACAGGTAGCTTTCGACATCGTCGGCGGCGGAGAGGGGCGAAAAATCGCGTACGGTGCAGACAAATACGAGGTCGAGCGTAAAGTAAACCACCTCTCCAAAGAGGTAGCGGTTGGGGAACGACCCGAAAAATTGCAGCTTGCTTACCTCCAGATTCAGCTCCTCCTTTACCTCGCGGGTAACGGCGTGCTCTGCCGTTTCGCCCAAATCTACAAAGCCGCCCGGCAGGTCGAGCGTTCCCTTTGCGGGGTTGTACCTGCGGCGCACAAAAAGCAGCTCGCCCCGCGCGTTGGCGATGAGGGCTACCGTTGCCGCCGCCTCGTTGACGTACAGCTTGTGGCCACATGCGCCGCAGCGGTGCGACTTTGCGCCATCCCACGCAAACTCTTTTGACCCGCAAAAGGGGCAAAACTTAAACATTTTTGACGGATAGAAATCAGAAAGCATTACGGAGTATAATTTAAGTATGGTTACGAGTATAATTTACGAGCTTAATGTTGGTTGATTTGCGCTACAATTTTTTGTAACTTTGCGCTTGGTGGCATCCGTTCAAGGTACTTAGAATTATTTCAAGTCCCCTTTTTCTTTTTTCGGCATAAGAAAACAAAGATATGCAAAATTTCGTAGTTGGCGTTGATGTCAGCAAAAAAAAAGGTTACTAAAAACTGAAAACTAAAATATAACCACTAATCATTAACCACTTTGAGCTCATGAAATTCCTGTATCTTTTTATGGCGCTAACGCCGCTGTGCTGCGCCGCCAGCGTACCTCCCCCCGTGGAGGACGTAAACAACGTTGTGGACAATACGCCGGACAGCCTGAACGCGATAAAAATGCTGCGCCCCGCCGCCGGGTCGTCGCGCAGGGGTAGCAACCCGGTGCTCTTTTTGGTGGGCAACTCCACCATGAGGACGGGCACCCGCGGAAATGGGGATAACGGGCAGTGGGGATGGGGATTTTACATGGAGGACTACTTTGATGCTCAAAAAATAACCGTCGAAAACCACGCTTTGGGCGGCACAAGCAGCCGGTCGTTCTACAACACCCTCTGGCCGGATGTGCTGCGGGGGGTGCAGGCCGGCGATTGGGTATTTATTGAGCTGGGGCACAACGACAACGGCCCGTACGACGCGAAGCGGGCGCGAGCTTCCATCAGGGGAAGCGGCAGGGATAGCCTCGTGGTTACAATTCAGGAGACAGGTCGGCAGGAAACAGTTTACACCTACGGCGAGTACCTACGGAGGTACATCAGCCAGGCGCGAGAAAAAGGCGCGTACCCTGTGCTGCTATCGCTTACGCCCCGCAACTCGTGGACGGACAGCGAAAAGATTGTCCGCGCAGACCAAACGTTTGGCCTGTGGGCAAGGCAGGTTGCAGAGGAGCAAAGCGTCCCCTTCATTGACCTGAACAGCATTACCGCGCTCAAGTACGAAAAGTTCGGAAAGTACAAGGTAGGGTATATGTTCTACGGCGACGCCATACACACCAGCGCCTTTGGCGCAAAGGTCAACGCCGCCTCTGCCGTGGACGGAATACGGGCAAGCAATGCGCTGAGCGCGCTGGCGCAGCTGCTCAAGCCCGAAGCAAAGGCCAGGCTGGCAGGAGCAAAGCGCGCGGCCGGAAAGCCGTTGATTTTCACCATTGGCGACTCCACCGTAAAAAACGAAGACAAGGATTCAACGGGCATGTGGGGCTGGGGAAGCGTCCTCGGGCAGTACTTCGATGCCGATAAAGCGGCTGTGGACAATCAGGCCATGGCGGGCAGGAGCGCGCGCACCTACCTCGACGAAGGCCGCTGGGACAGGGTGTACGACGCTCTCCAGCCGGGAGACATTGTCTTCATCCAGTTTGGGCACAACGACGGAGGAGATATTAACGTCGGGAAAGCCCGCGGCGAGCTGCACGGGGCGGGCAGCGAAAGCAAGGTTATGCTAATGGCCGCAACGCGGCGCTTTCAGGTAATTTACACCTATGGCTGGTACATTCGTAAATTTGCTGGCGACGCTATCGAGAAAGGGGCAATTCCCGTTGTCCTCAGCCACACCCCGCGCAACCTGTGGACGCCGGAGGAAACGGTAGCTCGCAACAGCGCTACCTACGGCCTGTGGGCAAGGGAAGCCGCCGAGGCAATGGGCGCCTACTTCATCGACTTGAACGAAATTTCTGCTGCCAAGCTGGAGCAAATAGGAAAGTCCGGCGCGCTCAGCTACTTTAAGAACGACCATACGCACACCTCCCTCAAGGGCGCCCACCTCAACGCGCAAAGCGTCGTGGAGGGCGTAAGGGCTTTGCCCGATGAGCGTATAAAGAATTTGCTGAAGTAGGGACATTCCGGAAATGGGCAAATTCCGGAAAAATTGAAATGCCTCGCAAATCTTTGCCATTCCGTTATTGCTATATATCTGTATATGAATAATTATACACAGTGCACGAAAATCTCATTTAGGGCGATAGCTATACATGAAAATCTATGTTCAATAAAATTTCCTACCTTTGGGCAAGAATTTAGAAGAGCGTAAATGACCATAAAAGAAGCAAAAATACGGGTTGACGCTTTGCGTAGGGTGATTAATGAGCACAACCGCCGCTACTATGTAGAATCGTTGCCTACCATTAGCGATTTTGAGTTTGACCTGCTGATGCAGGAGCTGCAGGGAATAGAAAAAAAATTTCCGGAGCTGGCCGATACCGCTTCGCCTACGCAGCGCGTGGGCAGCGACCTGAGCGAAGGATTTGCGCAGGTGGAGCACCGCTACCCCATGCTATCGCTGGGCAACACCTACTCGGAGGAGGAGCTGCGCGAGTTCGACACGCGTATAGCCAAAGCGTTCGATGAGGCATACGAGTACGTATGCGAGCTGAAGTTCGACGGCGCAAGCATTAGCCTGACCTACGCGGGCGGCGCGCTAAAGCGCGCCGTAACCCGCGGCGACGGCCTGCAGGGCGACGACGTTACCCGCAACGTGCGCACCGTGCGCAGCATTCCCTTGCAGCTGCACGGCGACAATTTTCCTGAAGAATTTGAGGTGCGCGGCGAAATTTTGCTGCCCCACAGCTCGTTTGAGAGCATGAACCGAGAGCGCGAAAAGCAGGGCAAAACGCTGTTTGCCAATCCGCGCAACGCGGCGGCGGGAACGCTGAAAATGCTTGACAGCAAAGAGGTGGCAAGGAGAGGGCTGGATAGCTTTATTTACTACATGCTGGGCGCCGATTTGCCGTTTGCCTCCCACTACGAAAGCTTGCAGGCCGCCCGGTTGTGGGGGTTCAAGGTATCGGAACATGCGCAAAAGTGCAGCGATATAGGCGCAGTTGTTGATTTTATCCGGCGCTGGGAGACGGCGCGTAAAAACTTGCCCTACGATACCGATGGCGTGGTGATTAAGGTCAACAGCCTGGCGCAGCAGCGGGCGCTGGGGGTTACCGCCAAAACGCCGCGCTGGGCTATTGCCTACAAGTTCAAAGCTGAGCAGGCTATCACCAAGTTTTTGTCGGTGGACTATCAGGTGGGGCGCACGGGCGCCATCACGCCGGTTGCCAACCTTGAGCCGGTAAAGCTGGCGGGCACGGTGGTCAAGCGCGCCTCCCTGCACAACGCCGACCAGATTGCCCTGCTCGACGTTCGCATTGGCGATACGGTGTACGTTGAAAAAGGCGGAGAAATTATTCCCAAAATTGTGGGCGTTGACGCCTCAAAACATAGCGAAAATTTGCTACCTTTGCAGTACATTACCGTTTGCCCCGAGTGCGGCACGCCGCTGGTGCGGATAGACGGCGAAGCAAAGCACTTTTGCCCCAACGAAAGCGGCTGCCCGCCCCAAATAGTGGGGCGCATCATCCACTTTGCAAGCCGCAAGGCCATGAACATTGAGGGGCTGGGCGACGAAACGCTGGAGCTGCTCTACAAGAACGGGCTGGTAAAAAATGTAGCCGACCTGTACGACCTCCGCAAGGCGCAAATTGCGCGGCTGGAGCGCATGGGCGACAAGTCGGCAGAAAACATCCTGCAAGGGTTGGAAAATTCAAAAAAAGCGCCGTTTGCCCGCGTACTGTTTGCCTTGGGTATTCGCTACGTCGGCGAGACTACCGCAAAAAAATTGGCAGAGGCTTTTGGCTCGCTTGACGCGCTGCAAAATGCAACCTTTGAGCAGCTGCTTGAAGTGGACGAAATAGGAGAACAAATAGCTAAAAGTGCATTAACTTTTTTCGGAGAAGAAAAAAATCAGCTACTTTTGGGCAAACTTAGGGAGGTGGGCTTGTGCTTTACTGCCGAAAAGCAGCAGCGCTTTTCCAGCGAGCTTGAGGGGTTGACGTTTGTCATTACAGGTACGCTGAGCCGCCCGCGCGACGAGTTCAAGCAGATAATAGAGCAGCACGGAGGCAAGGCAACAAGCACCATCTCGGGCAGCACATCCTACCTGCTGGCCGGCGAAAAAGCAGGCAGCAAAATACAAAAAGCCGAAAAGCTGCTGGTGAAAGTAATAGACGAAAATCAATTTTTGGAACTTATTAGTAAAACTTATTAGCAAAACATATTAGCATAATATATTAGCATAATATATTAGCATAATAGAGTTTATATTCAATAGTTAGGTAGTGTGCCAAAAATAATTTTGTTGCAGCGGTGAGGGACACTTGCGTCGTCCCGTAGGGACTTGACGGAGGGACTGCAAACCCCGCAGGGGTGACACTTTATTAACCGTATGCTTTAGCATACGGTTGTCGTCCCAAGTGCGGCAGGTTATGGAGGAGGTTCCCGCTTTCGCGGAAATGACAGCGCACGGGGGGAGAGTAGAGACGCGGCGCGCCACGTCTCTACTGCAACCAGACGCGGCGCGCCACGTCTCTACTGCAACCAGCACCCTCGTCCCCCCTCGGCTACGCTCGGGGCAGGCTCTACGGGGCTCTACGGGACGGTGCAAGTATCTATTGAATATAAAATTAGTAAAAACATATTAGCAAAATATAAGTGATGTCTGAAGGAATGCGTAATTGGTTTCGCAAGCATGCGATTGTAAGCCGTAAAAAGCGCCTTGCGTGCAGCAAGCGCTTTCACTCTTTCGATACTGCCAAAACCGTAGGCATAGTTTTTAGGGTAGAAGAAGGTGTAGTACCACCGGAAATATTTTCAATGCAAAAATTTCTCCTGAAAAGAAAAGTGCAGAGCTCGGCTATAGGGTATTGCGACAGCAAAGCGCTACCCGAAGAGCTGAAAAACACATCTTCGCTTGAAATATTTACCCGTCAGGATTTAAACTGGTATGGCCGCCCTGTGGCAGAAAATGTAAATAAATTCTTGCAAAAAACCTACGATATTGTCATTGACTTTTGTCGGGAGTCGGAGGGATACCCGTATCCGCTAAAGTACATTGTCTCTACGGTGCAGGCCTCTATGATTATTGGCGGCGTACTTTACCCGCGCTGCCCCTACGACTTGATAGTGGACGCGCAGCAGGTGTGCGATACCGGCGGCTACGTGGAGCAGGTGAGGCACTATATCTCTATCATTAACAACCCGCAGGCGGCCGTAAAGTCCGCAGGCGGCTAAAATAACAGTAGCTTTATGGCAAGCAAAATAACAGGTACGGGCGTAGCTTTGGTAACGCCATTCGACGCAAAAGGGCGGCGGGTGGACTACGCGGCGCTTACCAAGCTGGTAAACTTTGTTGCGGACAGCGGCGTAAATTTTTTGGTAGCCCTCGGCACTACAGCCGAAACGCCAACCTTGTCCGACGGCGAAAAGAAAGAGGTGCTGGCCTGCATCAAGTCGAGCAACGCAAAGAAGCTACCCATCGTACTTGGCGTGGGGGGCAACAGCACATCCGACGTTTTGGAAAAAATACGGCAGGCGGATTTTAGCGGAGTTGACGCCCTGCTTTCGGTTACGCCGTACTACAACAAGCCTTCGCAGCAGGGGCTGTACGAGCACTACAAGGCAATTGCCGCGGCGGCGCCGGCGCCGGTGCTGCTCTACAACGTGCCGGGGAGAACGGGCGTAAACCTCTCCGCCGAAACTACCCTAAGGCTGGCGCGCGAGGTGAAAAACATTATGGGAGCTAAAGAAGCGTCGGGTAACCTGTCGCAAATAAGCCACATCCTGCGGGGCAAGCCGGAAGATTTTACGGTGCTGTCGGGCGACGACGCGCTCACGCTTCCGCTCATGGCCATAGGCGCGCATGGCGTAATTTCGGTTGCGGCAAACGCTTTCCCCAGGCAAGTTGCCGGTATGGTGAAGCTGGCAAGCGCGCAAAAGTACAGCGAAGCCGCAAAAATTCACATGGCCATAACGCCGCTGATAGACGCGCTGTTTGCCGAAGGTAACCCGGCAGGCGTAAAGGCCGCGCTTGCGGTACAGGGTATCATAGGCAACGTGCTGCGCCTGCCGCTGGTACCGGCAACAGAGGGGCTCGTAAATTCCATGACCTCGCTAATTCGACAGTTGGATGATTTAAAAAATGAAAATTTATAGCAAGTGAACAATACAAAAGATTTTGAGGAAGAATTTCCGGATAGCGAAGAAAAAGCGCTGATTGGTCGCTATGAGGATATGCTGGCGCAAGGTAGCGCCTGCTACTTCGACGTGTCCGAGTGTGAAGAAATTATTGACTACTATCGCGACCGCTACGAGCTGGAAAAAGCAATGCAGGCTGTAGGTATAGCGGAAAAGCTGCATCCGTTTGCGCTGCCCATACAGCTGATAAAAGCCTCCCTTTATGCTTTCTACAACAAGCCCCGCAAGGCGCTGAACATTATTATGCGCCTCGAGCAGTCGGAAAATATACAGGGGCTCGACCTCTTTGGGCTAAAGCTCACCAAAGCATACGCGCTGATTTCAATAGGGAAAATTCGGGAGGCGCTGGCGCTGCAGCAGGATATGCTGGATAACGAAGCTGCCGACAACTTTGATGCGGAGCAGGTGCTTACCATAATCACCAACGGCTTGCTGATGGAAGGCAAGTACGAAGAGGCAATACAAAACTTGCAGCGCTTTGAAAACAAAATGCAGCTACCCCCCGAGCTGCTGGGGAGCATGGCCGGCGCCTACGCCGAGCTGAATGACGTAGACATGGCGGTGGAGTACTACAAAAAGAGTATAGCGCAAGATCCGTTTAACCCTATGATATGGTGCGATTTGGCCGACGTGCAGGAGGATAACGACAAAGCAATGGAGGCGTACGACTACGCCCTGCTGCTGGACGAAAAAATGGCAGATGCCTACTGCGGAAAAGCAGCGCTGCTGAACGAAATGGGAATGGAAAAAGAAGTCGGAGCGGTGCTGCTCAAAGGCGTAAACACTTGCCCCTACAATGCGGAATTGTACGACATGCTGATGGAGCACTACGAGGAAACAAAGGATTACGATAGCGCCATGCAGTGCTGTAAAAAAATGGTAGGCAAAGACCCCCATAATCCGCATCTGTGGATAAACTTTGCCCGCGCATGCTGCAACATGGAGCAGTACGAAGAAGCGCTCGAAGCGTGCGATACCACCCTCCTGCTCAACGAAGACCTGAAAGCCGAAATATACGAGGTAAAAGCTTCCATTTACTTGGCAATGGGCTTGCTCGATAAGGAGCTGGAAATGTACGAAAAAATGCTGAAGTGCGACGTGCACGACCTTGCTCTGGTGCGCGAGATAGGGGAGCTGTACGAGGAAAGAGGCGAGCCGTTGATAGCGTACAAAATTTACGCCGCCGCCACTGACGCCAACCCCAACGATGCGCACCTGTTCTTCAGAATGGCGGCGCTGTTGGATAGCGCAAATATGGCAGAAGAAGCGTATCGCTGCGCGCAGCAAGCCCTGGCGCTGGACAAGCGAAACTCAATGATGTGGTGCTTTCTGGCAACGCTACAGCGAAAGAGAGGCGAGCGGCGGGAAATGCTCCACTCGCTCAAGCAGTCGCTGACGCTCAAGGAGTGTACCGCAGCCGCCATTGTGCTGCTTTACGCGCTGATTGTAGAGGACAAAGACTCCAGCGCAATGCCCTTGCTGAAGTACGCCGAAAAATCCTGCATGAGTATGCCTATGGCCTTTCCGCACTGCTACATGGCTGCGCTATACTTTTCTCTGGACAACATGGAAAAATGCCTCAGCAGCTTGGAGCGGGCGCTGAGCATTGACGCCGATTGCAGCCCGAAAATATTTTTTGAGATATGCCCCAAAGCAAAAAAAGTTCCCGAGGTAAAAAGTCTCTGCCGCCTTTATAAAAAAAAGATTTGACGTAATCTCTAAACTCTATTCTTAATTCATTGTTATGAGTTACTTTGAACGCTTTAAGCAGCGGTGGGACGTACACTCCAACCGCCAGCTGGTAATTATTTTTGTTGCCTTTGGGCTGACCGGATTTTGTACGTTAGGCGTAAAAAAGTTGCTCATACCGCTACTTGGCGTAACTTCCGAAACGCCCCTGTACCTCCGCATCGCTGCCGAAGTCCTGATTATTCTGCCGGCATACCAAGTGCTGCTGATAGCAGTAGGAACGCTGCTGGGGCAGTACAAATTTTTCAAAGGCTTCCTGCGCAAAATGTTTTTCCTCGACAGAAAAAAGAAATTTTGATTTTTGAATTCCTGAGGGTGTATGGCAAATTGTACCCAAGTAAAAAATTCTTACCTTTGTAGCTATTAACCCTCTAACAAATATTAAGATGGATAAATTGAGTATAAAAACAGCTATGCTGTCTGCCTTATCAGAAGAGATAGATTTGTGGTTAGACAAAGAAAGTAGCATTCAGGATGGCTACAGCTACGAAACAGAATTTATAAACACGGCACGTAAGGTCAACCACATTCTGCTATCCAAGAGTTTAGGCAGCGTATCTACCAACCGGAATAAAAAAAACTTCATGCCTGCTTCGGAAAGCTTGAAGTAAGGGATGAGAAATAAATAACATATAACGGATATAAAAGCCGTAGAGACCTCACCCCCGGCCCCTCTCCAAAGGAGGCTGCGTGAAAAAGGTGGTCGCTCTTAGCGCCGGAGGCGTTAAGAGCGACAAGCGACCATCTTTTCACGGGTGTATTTCAAATTGTCGCTTTAAAAATCCCGGAGGGATTATCGCTCGGTAGAAAGCACGAATGATACCTCTCTTTGGCATCCCGTAGGGATGCATCCCTACGGGATGCCGACAACCACCGGAACGTTGCCTTTTCTACCGAGCGATTCATT
>JAISGH010000171.1 GCA_031263185.1 Prevotellaceae bacterium
GCCGGACAATATACCGCCAAGGCGAAAGAAATGGCGCAGGAATGGGAGAAAATGGCAAACTCCGGCGACCATTACCGCTTGACATTCGACAAGCCGGATTCCTGGAGCCAGAAATACAACCTCGTATGGGATAAATTGCTAAGAACAAATATTTTTCCCGACAAAATAGCAGAAACGGAAATTCCTTACTACCTCACCAAGCAAAACACCTACGGGCTACCGTTGGACAACAGGGAAACCTATACCAAAGCCGACTGGATTATATGGACGGCCACGCTGGCGGACAATAAGGAAACATTCGAAAAATTTATTCGCCCCCTGCATGCTTTTGCCAATGAAACCACCGACCGTGTACCGATGTCCGACTGGTATTTTACCGACAAACCGAACCAGCGGGGTTTTCAGGCGCGCTCGGTAGTCGGCGGTTTTTTTATTAAGCTGCTGGACAAGGAATAGGGTATATGGGCAAGACCGGAGGGTTCCTGTACTGTGTTTTTATTTTTGTGTCTGTTTTATTGGTATAACTTTTATACTCTGTACAGAGATTTCGCTACCTGCTGCCAACGGCGCTGCTGCCGGACAAGTTCCACTTGCCATGCAGCTTGAGCGTTTGCTCTATCACGTCGCGTACGCAAGTTCTGCCGCCTGGCTTGTCCGAAATGTACTCGCAAACAGCTTTTACTTCGGGTACGGCATCGGCGGGGCATGTGGCTAAGCCGCTTTTTTCGAGTATTTCAATATCCGGAATGTCATCGCCCATGCAGAGCACCTCGTCGGGCTGCAAGTGGTGCTTCCGGCAGAAATCTGCAAAATCGCTTATTTTGTTGAGCGAGGCAAGGTACACATCCGTAACGCCCAACATGCCGAAGCGCTCTCTTATGCTCTCGCTGTCGCCGCCCGTAATAATCCCCACGTGATAGCCGTGCGTAACGGCGTAGCGTACGGCGTAGCCGTCCTTGGCGTTGTGCATACGCAAAAAATCACCGCCGGAGGCAAGCACCGTCCCATCTGTAAATACGCCATCCAAATCAAACACAAAAGCTTTTATTTTGTGTAGCTTCGCTTTATAGTTCGTCAATTTTCTATCTTTTTTAAATTTAAATGCATTGCGCTGATGTCCTCCGACATCAGGCGGTAAATTTGCTGCGCCGTAGGGTAGCCCGACAGCGCCTCAACATGCCGGCTGATGACCCCGCTATCGCCGCGCACAGCAGGGCCGGTCTGCACTGCGCTTGGCTCGTCAACCTGCATGGCTCTTTCAAAGGTTTCCTTTATCAGCGGCTTGAGCGTGTCGAAATTCAACCCGTTATCGCGCATAAGCCGGGACGCTATGGACAAAAGGTGGTTGGAGAAGTTACACGCAAATACGGCGGCAATGTGCAGCAACATTCGCGTTTCCGAAGTAGCTTTGATTACATCTGCCGACAGCTTACCGGCCATGCGCGTAAGCTCCGCCAAATCTTGCTCGCTGCCGGCCTCCACGTACAGGGGTACCTGCGCAAAGCTAACGCTACGCTGCCGCGTAAACGTTTGTAGCGGGTACAGAACTCCGTAATGCGCTATTCTTCGCCTCTCGAATATGCTCATGGGCGTACAGCCCGATGTGTGCACCACAATACCGCTACCAAAGGTTGCTTTGCTCAGCACGTTTTTAATTTCATCGTCCGGAACGGCAATAACGTAAAAATCCGCGTTGGGGTCGAGCTCCGCTAACGTAACGGTACAGGCCGCGCCCACCGCTTTTGCCAGCTGCTGCGCCGTTTGGCGGTTGCGCGAGCACACCTGCACAATTTTATACCCGGCGCCGCGCAAAGCCGGCAGCAACGACGAGGCGAGGTTGCCGCTTCCTATACACGCTACTCGCTTTGCCGTATCGCTATCCATAATTTTATAAAGCGCCAAAAGTCAAACTTGGAGTTCGCTACCTCTCCATCTTAGCGCAAGGGTATCAAAAACCGGTGCACCACATTTTTGTTCCCCAACCGGTAGCTCACCTCAACAAAATTTTCTATATCGGCATAGCAGCCGTCGTAGCGGTAGGCTATGCTGCAGGTGTCGCCAACGGTGGTTTGCGCAATGGCGGCACAGGCCGATTTCACCTGCGGCTTGCGCGAAGTCTTCAAGGGGCGCTCGCCAAGCGTAAGCCTGTAGGCAATTTGCCCCAAGGTATGCTCCACCTCAACCAGCGAGATGCTTTCGTACAGCGCACGGTAGCGCGATTGCAGCAAGGCTGTTTTTTCCTTGCGGCTATCTTCGAGGCTTGAGGTCAGGCTACCCAGCTCGTCAACGGCAGCGTCTATCTGCTCTATGCTTTCTACTTGCGGCAGCAAAGACTCCAGCGTACTTATGCGCTGCGTAATTTTCCGGTCTTCCTCCTTGAACTCGGCAAACAGCTTGCCCAGCTGCGCCGCGCTAAACGGGTACTTAATGTAGTAGCGGTAAAATTCTTGCTTGCTCGATTTGTCCCGAAGTTTTTCCCAGTATGCCTCCTCTACGCTATTGACCGAAATACCCTGCAAAAAGGGCACTTTGCTTGCCTTAGAGGTAATGCTTTGCATGTACAGCTCGGTAACATGCTTGTCCTGCTCCTGCACGACGTACGTACCGGCGCTGGTAACCTGCTCGGCTACACCGCGTACAATTTCCTGCTTCACCAGCAGCAGCGCCTTTTGCTGCGCGTCGCCAAGCGAAGCCGCGTCGCTTTGGGTTATGATGTAGCCGGTTGCCACCAGCTGTTTTGCCCAATCGGGTTTTTTCCCGCTGGTTTGCAGCGTTTTTTGTTGAGCAAAAGGCGTTACGGCAGCAAGCAGCAGCAAGGTAGTGGAGAATAGTATCTTTTTCATTTATTTGGAACGTTTATTTGGAATACCTATTTTGAATACAAGCCGGCAAATAGCAACGCCATTTGCCGGCTTGTATTCAAAACAAAATCCAGCCTGCCAAGCTAAAATCAGTAGCCCTGTTTTTTAGCAAAATCTGCCATTTCGGCGTCGAAGTTTTGGCGGAATTTTTCGCGGTTAAAGAGCGTTTCCAGCTTCTTTTCGGCCTCGAAACCTTTTTCCAGCGCCTTGAAAACCTCCTCCTTGTTTGCCTCCACTGCCATGTACACCTTATACATGCCGTCTGTGGTTGTTGTGGTTTTGTTACATGCCACGCTCAGGTTACTTATTTGCTGGTTTACGACTTGCTTTGTCATTCCTTCAAAGAGTTCGGAGTAATCCGACGGCTTTTGCCCCGCATCATTCACGTAGCGCTCCTGCACTTGCTTGATGATGGTGGTAATGCTTCCCGCCAGCTCTGCGTTGGCGTTCATGCGGGCTTTATCGCGCGCAGTGTTCAGATCCTTGCTCTGGCCAATGCCCATGCCCCTGAAAAAGTCTTTGTCGGTACGCTTGTCATCGCAAGGTACGCTCACTTCTTTTTCGCCGGCAACGGCTACTACCGATTTGGGTGAACATGAAGAACACACTGTGCCCACTGCAAAAGCAGCAACAGCAATAAGAATAAATGATTTTTTCATTTGCTTAATTTTTAATGTGATAAATAAACTTAATACATATTTAATACATAACTTGATGCAGCCTGCATGTAAGCTTGCATCGAAAATTTGTAACGAACATGCTCGCTTTATTCAATATAGTAACGTGTAAATCAACTAATTACAATCTGATACGCCCATCAAATTTCGACATCGGTGGTGTCTGGTGCAGCAACCGGTAGCTTTGCGGCAGGTGGTAATTCTGCTATTTTTTTCTTGCCTTGCTCCATAAAGCGCTTTAATGTTGCGCTACGTATGTCTACTTGCTGCAAGGCGTTGAGTACAGCTTCCTCTTCGTTTTTGCCTGTGCCCTTAACCGATAGCTCTACCTGCGCCAAAGAACTTTTGCTCCCGACGTTATCAGCTACTATCAGCACGAGGCTGAGCTTCACCAGCTGGCGGGGCGGCGCTGTAGGCGTAACGTTGGACTCCTCAATGCTTACCAAAGGAGTTAGCGAGAAGCGGGCATCGTCCGCGTGGCTACCAACGCCGTTGAGCGTAGTAAGCTGCTGCATTTTTTTTAAAACCAGCTGCTGAGCCTGATAGCTCAGCGTTGTATGCTCAGGCATCTTTACATTTACGGCAACAGGATCTTGAGCCACCGCTGCAAAGACACATACTACGGTTGCAACTATAAAAGAAAGTAAAGTTGATATTGCTCGTTTCATTTTAGCTGTCAAAAATTTATATTCGATAAAAATAATTCATCAACGGTAGTTCATCAGTGGTAATTTATCAACATCTTTGGCCTATTTTTCGCCAACAACAACCCACGCTTCGCCCAACCCGCGCTGGTAAACCTTGCAGTCTACGCTGAAAGGAGGTTTGCGCAGCAAGGAGCGCAAATCGTTGGCAAAAATGCGGGCGTCAATGGCCGTTTGCCTGCCGCTGCTGCTTTCCTTGAACATGGGGATGCGCACTTGCTCGTACTTAATCATGTTGCTGCTTCCGTCAACGCGGTTAAAGCGCCCCTGCACGCAATTTTTTTCCAGCCAAGCATCAATAATATCTCCAAACATCATTGTCTCGCCGTTGTAGTCAAATTCCTCCTCGAAGTCGAACGCTGCGCTGCCGAAGCGCTTTAGCTGGAGCTTTACCTCGCGCCCATTTTTAAACATATCATCAAAGAATGTTTGCAGGCGACCGTTAAACTCGTCTATGTAGCTGATAACGGCTTCCTCCAGCAGTAGCTCCGGCGCCGCCGAGGTTGACGGGCTTCCGGCGCCGGCTGCACCGGCAATCTGCTTGGCTGTGTAGGCATCCAACCCTCGCAGGTTGAAGGTAACGTAATTCTGAGGCCCTCTTTTCTGAATATTAAAGTCAAGGTCTAAGATAATGTCGGCTTTGGCGGTACGCTTGAGCTTGTCGATGGGCGACTCTACAATTTCGCCACCTTCTTTGCCCTGCAAGGCAGCGACTTCGGCTGCTTCCTGCTCAAGATTTTTCAGCTCCTGCTCCAAATCTTTCAGCGGAAAACCTCTGTCGGCCATAATAGCAGCCAGCTTGGTGATGGCTAACCGCATGTTGCGGTCGTTTTGCATCATTTTTTTGTAGTCGGGCAAGGTTTGCTCTACGCCGTTTGCCACAAATTGCTGCGAGTAGCTGTTGGAAATGCAGTACACATCGCTGGGTACTACCATGATAGTGGGTTTTTTTGCCTGCGCCAGCGCCGCAAGGCTAAGCGAAATAGCCGCTATGGATAGGATAATTTTTTTCATCGAAGATTCAAGATTTTCAGAAATGTTCAACAAATTTTTCGGATTGATTAAAAACTCAACATGTTAGGTGTAAAGCATTTGCGTACAACTTACTCTACCTTGCTAAAATCCTGCGTCAAGCCGACGTGCAATGCCGTCTGCCTCTAAATCTTTACGCAAGTTATCGTAGAGTATTTGCATGGCAACACCTACCTTGTAGCCGCCCTTTACCTTTAAGCGGTCTTGCCCGCTTGGTATGGCGTCGGTGGTGAGGTTCACGTATTTGAGATACTTCCCACCGGTTGCAAAAAAGGCATCGAAGTAGTCGGCGTGGGTTTCTTCGGCGTTGGGTTCCCTGCAAATGGCGGGCGTGGGCGCTGCGCCGTTGCCCCCGGGAATACCGCGAAATATGCAGGCTGCTACCCCATTTTTCTTTGCCTGAACTATGGCGTCATCCACCTTTTTGGCGTAGCCCCACACCTTGAAAACCTTAGTCCCGTCCTGACCAACGCCCAGCACGGCAACTTCGTAGTTGTAGCTGCTGCCAAAAAGAATTTTGCGCTCCTTGCGCGATTGTGCGTCTGCACCTGCTACCACCAGCGTGGATAGCAAAATCAAAAGAAATCGTTTCATACAGGGTTTCATCAAATTTTTTTCATCAAATTTTTTCAACTTTATTTTGTTACATAAGGCATACTTGGTTGGGCATATCATACGCCGGCTTGCTTCGAGCGAAGCACGTTAGAAGCGCGTTTCCGGCTCAGCAAGATAAGCGGTAGCATTGCAAGGGTTCGTTTCATTTAGTGATGGCGAATAAACAAGATATAACAGTTAACAGTGTCATCCCGTAGAGACCTCACCCCCGGCCCCTCTCCAACGGAGAGGGGAGGCTGGCACCGAATATCGTGTCCCTCTCCCCTCTCCTTTGGAGAGGGGCCGGGGGTGAGGTCTCTACAGCTTTTATATCCGTTATATGTTATTTATTTTTCATCCCTTAAAATTCGTGCGGTTGCCCTGCCGTAGCGCCTCAAAAAAAGGAATAACCCTTTTAGAAAACTTTTGCAATGGCAATAAAATCGTCGGCAGCGAGGGAGGCGCCGCCGATAAGCCCGCCGTCCACGTCGGGCTGGGCAAAGATTTCGGCAGCGTTGGAGGGTTTGCAGCTGCCGCCGTACAGTATGGGCGTTTGCTCGGCCGCTGCGCCGAACTTGGCCGCCAGCGCTTTTCTGATGAACGTGTGTATTTCCTGCGCCTGCGCCGAGGTTGCCGTTTTGCCTGTACCGATAGCCCACACAGGCTCGTAGGCAACTATCACCTTGCCAAAATCTTCTGCGCTGAGCCGCGTAAGCACCTCCAGCTGGGCGTTGATTACGTCAAAATGGCGGTTGGCTTCGCGCTCGTCCAGCTTTTCGCCTACGCAAAAAATGGGTATCAGGCCGTATTTAAGGGCAACGTCAATTTTTTTGGTTAGCGTTGCGTTGGTTTCGCCGTAGTACTCGCGGCGCTCGGAGTGGCCAAGTATGCAGTACTTCACATCAACCGAGGCCAGCATTTTGGCCGATACTTCGCCCGTGTACGCTCCCGATTCGTGCTCGGCGCAGTTCTGCGCCGACAGGCCAATGCCGGCTTTCTCCAGCTCCTCTGCAAGGCAGGTAAGGTGGGTGAACGGCGGCGCCACAACCAGCGTTACGTCATTTTTTACTTCGCCTTTCTTGGCGATAATTGCCTTTACCAGCGCTTCGCCTTCGGCAAAGGTGGTGTTCATTTTCCAGTTTCCTGCAACGATTTTTTTTCTCATGATAGCAAATTCAAAGATATTATTAAGGATTTATTGATTTTCCTCTGTGGGGGGGTTAAAATTTCCAACAAAAACTTAGCGGCCTCCGCAGCCGCTGCCGTCGCCTCCGCAGCAATTGTCGTTATCGTCGCAGCAATTGTCGTCGTCGCAGCAGCAGTCGTTGCCGTTGCAGCCGCAGCCGCCCACGCTTTTTTTGGCAAGCTCCTTTTCGGTAGCTTCGCGCACGTCAACAATGCAGCCTTCAAAGTTCAGCTCCATGCCCGCCAGGGGATGGTTGAAGTCGAGTACCACCGAATTTTCCGTTACCTCCGCCACGGTGCCCGAAAAAACATTGCCTTCGCCATCCTCCATTGGGATGAGGCTACCCTCCTCCAGCGATATTTCTTCGTCGAGCTTTCCGTCTACCATGAACGCCTCCAGCGGGAACTCCTTAATATTTTCTTCGTTGACCTCGCCGTAGCCTTCGTTGGGCGTGAGCGTAAACTTGAAAGCGTCGCCGGCCTGCAAGCCTTCGATGTTTGCCTCGAATTGCGGTAGCGTTGTGCCGCAGCCAAACAAGAATGAAAACGGCCTTTCTTTAGGCGTTTCATCTACAACATCCCCGTCAACAACCAGCCGGTAGGACAAGGTAACTACTTTATCAGTGGATATTCGCATGTTTTTATGTAAAAAAATTTTTTTTAATGCTACGCTACAGGTGCGCTTTCTTGCTGCAAATTTTCGTCAGGCTTTGTTTCTACCGGCGTTTCTACCGGCGTTTCGTTGGGTGTGGCCTCGGCAGGCGTTGCAGCGTACTCTTCCTCCTCGCTCTTGTTTACCTTGGCAACAGCGGCAATTGCGTCGCTATCGCGCAGCTTGATGAGCTTCACGCCTTGCGCCACGCGGCCGGACATGCGGATTTCGGATACCGGAACGCGAATGGTAATTCCCGACCTGTTGATAATCATCAAATCGTTTTCGTCGGTTACGTCTTTTATGGCGATGAGGCTGCCGGTTTTTTCGGTAATGCTGAGCGTTTTCACTCCTTTCCCGCCGCGGTTGGTAACGCGGTAGGCCGAGAGCGCCGAGCGTTTTCCGTAGCCGTTTTCCGAAACGACAAGTATTTCGCTTTTTTCGTCCGACACGCATACCATGCCTACCACCTCGTCGGTTCCGTCAATAAACATGCCGCGCACTCCGGAGGCTGTCCTGCCGATGGAGCGCACCTTGCTTTCGTTGAAGCGCAGCGCTTTTCCGTGGCGGGCGGCAAGTATGATTTCGTTGCTGCCGTTGGTGAGCTTGGCTTCGAGCAGCTGGTCGCCGTCCTTAACGTTGATGGCAATTACGCCGTTTTGGCGCGGGCGGGAGTACTGCTCCAGCACCGTCTTCTTTATAATGCCCCGCTTGGTGCAGAGCACTATGTGGTTGTTGTCTATGTACTCCTTGTCTTCGAGCGTTTTTACGTTGATGTAGGCTTTTACCTTATCGTCGGGTTCAAGGTTGACGATGTTCTGTATGGCGCGTCCCTTGGTTGTTCTGGTGCCTTCGGGGATTTCGTATACTTTGAGCCAGTAGCATTTTCCTTTTTTTGTAAAGAACAGCATGGTGTTGTGCATGGTTGCCGCAAAAATGTGCTCAATGAAGTCTTCGTCCCGCGCAACGGCTCCTTTGGCGCCAACGCCGCCGCGGTTTTGCGTATGGTAGTCGTTGAGCGGCGTCCGCTTGATGTAGCCTAAGTGCGAGATGGTGATGACTACCTCGTCGTCGGCGTAAAAATCTTCGGGGTTGAACTCCTCGGCGGCGGGCACGATTTCGGTTTTGCGGCCATCGTCGAAGCGGGTTTTCACGTCCGTGAGCTCCTCCTTGATGAGGTTCATTTGCAATTCTTCGCTGCCCAAAAATATCTTGAGGTCTGCCACCAGCTTGGTCAGCTCGTCAAACTCGGCTTGGAGCTTATCGCGCTCCAGCCCGGTGAGGGCGCGCAGGCGCATATCCACAATGGCGCGCGCCTGCAGGTCGTCCAGCTCAAAGCGGAGCATCAGCTGCTGAATGGCCTCGTCGGGCGTTTTGCTGGCGCGGATGGTGGCAATCACCTCGTCGATGTGGTCAATGGCCTTGAGCAGCCCTTCGAGGATGTGGAGGCGGTCTTCGGCCTTGCCGAGGTCAAACTTGGCGCGGCGCACTACCACCTCGTGCCGGTGCCTGACGAAGTACTTTATTTGCTCTTTGAGCGAAAGCAGGCGGGGCCTTCCATCTACCAGCGCAATGCTGTTGATGGAGAAGCTCGACTGCATGTCGGTGTGCCGAAAAAGGTGGTTGATTACAATGTTGGCCACGGCGTCCTTGCGGAGCTTTATAACCACGCGCGTGAGGTTAACTCTGTCCGACTCGTCGTTGACGTACGAGATGCCGTCGATAATTTTTTCTTCGACAAGGTGGGCTATTTTTTCGACCAGCGCAGCGGGGCTTACCATGTACGGAAGCTCGGTAACCACAATCGTTTCGCGCCCGGTGTCGCTAATTTCAATTTCGGTTCTTGCGCGAATAACTACGCGGCCTCTACCCGTTTCGTATGCCTCCTTGATGCCCTGTACGCCGTATATGATGCCGCCCGTTGGGAAGTCGGGGCCTTTGATGTGCTGCATCAGCTCGTCGGTAGCAATATCGTTGTTGTCGATGTAGGCGCAAATGGCGTTCACGGCTTCGCCCAGGTTGTGGGGCGGCATGTTGGTGGCCATGCCCACTGCAATGCCCGATGAGCCGTTGACCAGCAGCATGGGGATTTTGGACGGCAGCACCGACGGCTCGGTGAGGCTATCGTCGAAGTTGGGGGTTAAGTCCACCGTATTTTTGTCAATATCGAGGAGCATTTCCTCGGCTATTTTGCGCAGGCGGGCTTCGGTGTAGCGCATGGCGGCAACGGCATCGCCGTCGCGCGAGCCAAAGTTACCCTGCCCGTCCACCATCATGTAGCGCAAGCTCCACCACTGCGCCATGCGCACCATGGTGTAGTACACGCTGCTGTCGCCGTGCGGGTGGTACTTACCCATTACTTCACCGACAATTCTTGCCGATTTTTTATGCGCCGAAGTTGACGATAAGCCCAATTCCGACATCCCGTACAGCACGCGCCGATGCACCGGTTTCAGCCCATCGCGCACATCGGGTAGCGCACGCGAAACTATCACCGACATTGAGTAGTCAATGTACGATGACTTCATTATTTCTTCAATATTGACCGGAACAATCCTTTCGTCCTCTATTTCTGCCATTATGTATTGTTCAAAAATTTCGCTAAATTACTATTTTCCCCCAAAATGCAGCAATTCCATGCCCGTTTTTTATCAACAAACTTCATTAAATAACCTAAAACCTCATAAGCAAAGGTACTTCATATCTAAAAGTTGGATACCTTTGCTCACTTTTTGCAATAGAGTTTACATTCAATAGGCGCTTGCGCCGTCCCGTAGGAACTGCCCGGGAGTGACACCCGCTTGCCCGTATGCTGCCAAACCCCGCAGGGGTGGCACGATCCGTATGCTAAAGCATACGGGAGTCGTCCCTACGGGTGGGGTGTCAAGAATGTTGATATTTAATATTATTTATCCGTTCCTTTTTCTTACCTTTGCAAAAAAAATTAGATATGCATACAACAGACTGGAAAGCGTCGGCGCAAGAGTGGAAAAAAAAGGCAGCTGCCCAAACGCATAAAAACAAAGCTTCTCGAAAGCGCATAAAAGAGATCAGCCAAAGTCGGGATGAATGGAAAAGGAA
>JAISGH010000010.1 GCA_031263185.1 Prevotellaceae bacterium
CGAAAAGGCGGTCTGTACCATAAAACGCAGGTAAACCTTGCCTACAACTCAAACAGAATAGAGGGCAGCCGCCTGACCGAAGAACAAACCCGCTGCATCTTTGAAACCCGCACAATCGGTTTCAGAGACGAAGAGGCTGTGCCGGTAGATGATATTATCGAAACATCCAATCACTTTGTTGCCTTCGACTACCTGCTTGACACCATTGACATGCCGTTTTCCGGCGCGCTCATTAAAGCGTTTCACCGTATTTTGAAAACGGGAACTTCCGACGCTATAAAAGAATGGTTTAACGTTGGCGAATGGAAAAAGCTGCCCAACGAAGTCGGCGGAACGGAAACCGTCCTGCCCCAAAATGTAGAAACCGAAATGGATAAGCTCAATCGCCGGTATCATTCCCTGTCCGAAACAGCGTTTGAAGACGTGGTGGAGTATCATTACCGTTTCGAGAAAATTCACCCGTTTCAGGACGGCAACGGCAGGGTCGGCAGGTTGATTATGTTTCGCGAATGTTTGAAGAACAACAACATCCCGTTTATCATAGACGACAGCCACAAGCAGTTTTACTATCGCGGCTTGCGCGAATTTGCAAACACAAGAGGTTACTTGATAGATACCTGCCTGTCGGCACAGGATACTTACAGGACATGGGTCGAATATTTCTACGGGAAAATAAACGGATGAAAAAAGAACATAAAACAATAAATATGAGCAAATACCATTTTTTTGATGTTATTTTATTTTCTATTTTTGCATACCAAGCGGTAGGTACTTACGATAACAAATCTTCAAAAAAGTAAATATTGCAAACAACATCAATATCTAATTTACTAATAATCAACAAAATGACATTTCCCAAACACACATTTTTCTACCTGTTTTTAGCATCCCTCGCCATACTGCAGGGATGCCGTGAGCAGGACACCTCCAAAGAAGCATACAGCGCAACCGATTATTCGGACAATGCCAGCTGGGTATATCTCGAAATAGCCACGGGCGGAAAAACCGCAGATGTCTTCTTGGTTTGCCCAACGGCGCACATCGGCGGCAAAGACCTGCCCTACAACATGGATTTGGACGATACCGAAATAAAAAAAGATTTTACCGGTGCCCTCAACATGGAGCGCGGCATATACGATGGCGACGCCAGAATGTTCGCCCCGTTCTATCGGCAGGTTTCGCTGGCGGCATACGAGCTGTCGGAAAAAGAGGCGGAGGAATATTTTGCAGCTGCATACAGCGACGTTAAATCGGCTTTTCTGTACTATTTCGACCGCTACAACAGCGGGAGGCCGTTTGTCCTTGCCGGCTTTTCGCAGGGAGCGGATATGCTGCTACGGCTGATGCGCGATTTGTTCGGCGACGGCAAATATTCCGAAAGTTTTATTGCAGCTTACGCGATAGGCTGGCGGCTTACCGAAGAAGACACCTGCGCTTATCCGCAGATAAAAGCGGCGCAGACGGCAGATGATGTCGGCGTTGTGATCAGCTTCAACACCGAAGCCGAGAGCGTAACAACGTCCGTGGTGATTCCGGACAAAACGCTTGGCATTAACCCGCTCAGCTGGAAAACAACCGGCGAAAAAGCAGACAAAAGCCTGAACCGAGGCGCCTGCTTTACGGATTATTCGGGTGCCATTGTTCGGGAAATTCCGGCATTGACAGGGGCATACCTGCACCCGGATCGCGGGACGCTGAAAGTAACGGACATTATACCGGAAGAATATCCGTCGGAGCTGTTTGCCGAAGGTGTTTATCATATGTATGATTATCAATTTTTTTACCGGAATTTGCAGGAAAATGTGAGGGTGCGTATTAACGCATTTGTAGAAAATGGCAAAACGGCAGCAAATTAGCACTGATGTTACTGACGCGTGCAGGGTATGTAGAGACGGGGCGCGCCCCGTCTCTCTTACATCGCCCCGTCTATTTTAATATTCCGTAAATAGCGTCTAATTTTTCGGACACCTCGTTTGGAATATCTTTCTTATCTAACAGAGAAATAAGTTGATAGTAATCTTTTTTGAAGTTGGTACCTGCATTTACACCGATTTGCTTATAAAATTCAGGAAAAATTATATCCAACCATTTACTTTTCCCAGCTAATTTCCGTCAATGCCTTTTTGATATACTTTATAGACTGCGATTTTGTGGAGACATTGAGAGGAATTGTCTGATTTTCAATTAATGCTATTACATTTGAGGCTTCGGCGGCTTCTTCTAATACAGCTTCCGAATGAGAGGCAATAATGAGCTGGCTTTTAGTTTCCTGCGCAATTTCGTTAATTTTTTGGAATACCTCTCTTTGGCGAATTGCTTCTAAGTGCGCGTCCGGTTCGTCCAGCAGCAAAACAGTGTTAGGATTTGCAACCATATAGGCAAAAAGCAGCAGCGTTTGTAAAAAGCCGCGCCCGCCTGACGAAATATCGTATGTAATCCTGTTCTCCGCAAATTCAAACTTTACAGTCCCCAAAGGCTTAACGTATTCGGGTTTGTGTAAATCAACCCCAAACATTGCTTTAATTATCGTTTTTAGCTTAGCCCAGCTTTCCTCTGGGCTATAATCTTTGCCGCGAGGTATTTCGGGGTACAAAATTTCATAGCAGATATTCCTCAAGACTTCTGCCGTTCTCCCCTCACCCAATCTCCTTTCGATAGCGCCGCGCGTTAGCTTATCTTCGGTAGCCGAAATGCCCGACATTGCCTGCAAAAACCCGAAGTGGACTGCCTGCCCTTTGTTAAATAGTTGAGAAATTTCTGATAATCCTTTTGTTATGCTGCAAGAAAAAGATTCTGCATTGTCGTAGTAAAATTCTGCTCTGCATGTCCATTTTTTGCCTTCCTCTTCGCCTTCTACTTCAACGGCGAGAGTAACGTTATTACTTCCCTTTACTCCGCTTGCAGTTTTTTTACCTGTCCATAAAAAACGGGCGTCTTCTATCGGGCTATTTAGCAAATCTTTGCGGTTGAGGGTAACGCAGTTGTTTTTGTTGAGATTTTTGTTGAGATTTTTGTTGACGTTCCGCTGTTTTTTAGCGGCAGCAGCAATAAAATTGCGTACGCCAATTTCCCACAAGCAAAGCGCCTGAAAAATGGTGGATTTACCTGAATTATTGGGGCCAATAATCACAACGGACGAAGAAAGCGGGAGCGATACATGCTCCAGCTTCTTGAAATTTTCTATTTTGATATTCGTAAGCACAGCTACCTGACATTAAAGCGCGAAGGTACGATTTTTTTATGACAAAAAATTTTGCAGGTAAAAATATATCGCTACATTTGCATACCAAACGGTAGGTATTATGACAACAGATTCAAAAAAGCAAATATTGCAAACAGCGTCAAAGCTGTTCCTCAGAAACCCGTATAAGGAAGTTTCTTTGAGGGATATAGTCAACGAAGTGGGCTTGACAAAAGGGGCGTTTTACCACTACTATACCAGCAAGGAGCAGCTATTTGCAGAGACTGCCAGATACTTCTACAACAACGCCATTATCACAAACTACAGCGCCTTTCCCAAAACCTCGCTAAAAGAGTTTTATGAGCACTACTTGGCTGTTATACAGGAGCCTGATGATTTTGACGAGATAGACGAGGATATGAATTTTTTCCTCTTTCTGTCCGAGGCATCCAAAAGAGTTCCCGATTTTTTGGAAATTCATACAGCCCAGCTCAAAAAAGAGCTTTGGGCTTGGTCGGAAATTATTGAAACGGCAAAAAGGAGTAAGGAAATCAAGTCGAATGTTCCGAATGAAGAGCTGGCTACCATGTTCTTGAATATGAGCGACGGGATAGTAATGAAAAGGGCTATAGGCAAGGTAAGCGGCACGGAATCTCTTCTTAACGATATAAAAAGAGATTGGGACAACCTGTATAACCTGCTGAAAACAAGAAAGAAGTAGGAGAATATGGAAAAAATATCGTTTTTTTTCTCCTTCATAAAATATTTCCACTCTTCATTTGTCTTCATAAGTAGAGCGCTCATTTGAAGTAAATAAATTTGTAAAACGTAAAAATTAGTAGATTATGAAAGCATTGAAAACAGTAAGAAAAGTAGGGGACATAATACGTAAAGCTTACTCCCAAGCGGTTGATGCATTATTTAATGCGATGTTCTTCGGCTCATTTAAAGTAGGCAAAACGATAGATATGTACCGCAGCGAGCATTACCGCGCAGCTTCCGGTGGCGTTATGTAGCGAGAAGCGAGCAATAATTTTTTTTTAACCCATACACATACCTATCGGTAGGTATGTGTAATAGAAAATAGTTAGCAATGACAAACACAAGAATTTCAAACACAATTATCCTTTCTTGCTTACTGCTCGGCGGTATTTCTCTGAAAGGAAAAGCGCAGGAAGCAGCTCCTGCAACATTCAGCTTGCAGGAGTGCCTGCAGTACGCCGTGCAAAACAGCTATGAGCTGCACAAGGCGAAGTTTCAAACGCAGGAGGCGGAAGCCGGATACCGCGAGGCTCAGAGCAGCTTGCTTCCGCAGCTCAACGGCGCTGTGTCCGCTACCGACAATCTGAAGCTGGCGACTTCGATGTTCCCGGGGGATATGTTCGGGATGCCGGGCGAATATATCGGCGTTGAGATGGGGGTGAAATACGGCGCTGTGGCAGGCTTGGATTTGGAGCAGGTTGTATTTGACGCCGGGCTGTTTACCGGAATTAAGATGAGCAAAAATGCCGGAGAGCTTGCCCTGCTGAAAAGCAGGATGACGGAAGAAGAGCTGATTTATAGCATCGGCAACGCTTTCTACGACATTACGTATTCCCAAAACCTGCTGAAAAATAACGTTGAGACGCTGGTCATTATGGATTCCATCTATACTATGATGGCGCTGCAGGTGGCGCACGATGTTACCCGCGAAATTGACCTGAACCGCATGAAGGTAAACATCAGCAATATGCGGGTTGATATTCAGAAAACGCGGGCGACGTTCAGCCAGCAAATGAACTATCTGAAGGTGTTGATGGGAATGCCGTTGGAATACCATTTTCGCGTTGATGATGATAACGCAGGGGATGCAGGGGACGGGGGCGGGGACGTAGGGGCAAGGCATGCCTTGCCCCTACCCGTACCGCCCCTACCGTTCCCGACGGATAATTCAAACGGCAGTATCCCCAACCGGACGGAGCTTTTAATCCTGAATAAGGAGAAAAGTGTAAATGAGCTGGAGATTCGGCAGCTACGGCTGGGGTATCTTCCGACTTTGTCGCTAACCGGTTCGCTGGGCTACAGCTTCGAGAACGAGAAGCTCACGCTGGGTAACAGCCAATTCTGGTCAAACCCTATTGCGCTCGGGCTGAAGCTGTCTGTCCCGATTTTCGACGGAGGAACGAGGCGTCACCAAATTCGCCAGTCGCAATTTCGGCTGAGGCAGGTAGAGGAAGATATAAAGCAGCAGCAGCAAACCTCGCAAAGCGACCTGCAAAACGCCGGCTTGCAAATGCAGGTAAGCTACCAATCGGCAAACGCTCAGCGGGAGAACATGCAGGTTGCCGAAAAATCGTACCGTCAGGGCGTTATGCTTTACGAGGAGGGGCTGTACAGCATTACCGACTTGCTGGATACCGAAAAATCGTACCGCGAGGCGCAGTCGGCATACGCTTACGAGCTGTCGAATTATCACAAGAGCATCATTGAGCTGAAAAAATCGGAAGGAACACTTAACACATTATTAAACAAGTAAAAAATAAGTAAAAAACAAGTAAAAAAACAACAAAATGACAACAAAAAGAATTATCAATATCCTGATTGCAGCAGCTGTGGTTGGGGTAGCCATTTGGAAGCTGGTTGCTAACAAGCAAGAGATGGACGAGGTTTCGGCGCGTTCGCTAATCGTAAACCCCGCTGTCCCCGTGCGGGTCGAACAGGTGAGGATGCAGGACGTATCCGGCGACATCCGGGTGGACGGGCGCATACAGGCCGCCAACGAAGTGGCGCTGTACTCCAAGGCGCAGGGCATTGTAGTAAGCAAGTACAAAAAGGCCGGCGACCGTGTCGACAAGGGGGCTGTAGTAGCGCAGGTTGAAAACGGCGTTATTCGGGAATCGCTCAGCCTTGCGCAGCTGAATCTGGCCAATGCCGAAACCGACGTGGAGCGGTATAAAAAGCTGGCGGATGCCGGAGCGGTTACGCAGCGGGAATACGAAGCCATGCTGGTTGCCTGCCGCGAAGCCCGACGCGCCGTAACCGAGCTGCAAGACCAGCTGGAGAATACCACGCTGCTATCTCCGATAAGCGGAATTCTCGAAAAGGATTATTTTGAAGAAGGCACTTTGCTCAGCATCGGAAGTCAGGTGGCCGACTTTGTTGACCCGTCGCAGCTGAAAGCCGTTGTCAGCATCACGGAAAGCGACGTTTACAGGATACAAAAGGGAGACAGGGTAATCCTGACGACCGACGTGCTGCCCAACCGCGAATTTACCGGAATTGTGGACGTTGTCGGCTCCAAGGGAAATTCTTTGCTGAACTATCAGGTTGAAATAAAAATCACGGACAGGGACGCCGGAATCCTGAAA
>JAISGH010000059.1 GCA_031263185.1 Prevotellaceae bacterium
CTGTCACTTCCCCCCCATAGCCCCCATGGTGGATTAAAAGACGCTCCCCGGCCGCCCCCGCCACCCCCGCCGCCCCCACCCCCCCCACCCCCCCCGCCCCCCCCCCCCCCCCCCCCCCCCCCACCCCCCCACCCCCCCCCGCCGGCCCCCGAAAAAAGCCTCCGCTCGCTCCTAAACGGGCTCCACCCCGCATAGGACTTTTAAGGTGTAGACACACCGCTAAGCAGAGGCTAATAGCCTTGCTTGGGTGCGTCTACACCTATTATTTTTTTTGGAGGTAACAAAAGTAGAAAAAAATTTTAAATGGACAAAACGGGAAAAACATACAGCCATGCACCGCTACCGTTCCAAGGTCAGAAGCGGCACCACGTAAAGGAATTTGCAAGGATAATAGAGCGCGTAAACCCGCCGCTAATAGTTGACTTATTCGGGGGGGGGGCAGCGGCCTGCTGTCGCACACCGCCAAGCGCACGTGCCCGCAGGCGCGAGTGATATACAACGACTACGACGGCTACTGCAACCGGCTAACGAACATTGGCCACACCAACGAGCTGCTGCGCTACTGCCGCAGCGTTCTCAAAGACTACCCACGCGGCAAGCGCATAGCGGGCAAGCCGCGTGAGGATATCCTGCGGCGCTTTGCCCGCGCCGGCAAGCGCGGCGTTGTGGACTGGATTACCGCGTCGTCGTACCTGTGCTTCTCGATGAAATACGCAACCAGCTACGAGGCGCTGGCAAAGGGGGCGCTGCACAACCGCGTGCGCCTTGCCGACTACAGCGCCGCGGGCTACATAGACGGGCTGGAGGTGGTGCGGACGGACTATAAGCAGCTGTGCGAGCAGTACAGAGGCGTTTCCGGTGCGCTATTCATCGCAGACCCACCGTACCTCTCTACCGATTCCAGCACGTACACCTCTGATGGCTATTGGCAGCTAAAGGACTACCTCAACGTGCTGGCTGCGCTGGTGGGCTTGCAGTTCGTGTACTTTACGTCGAATAAATCGCAGATACTCGAATTGCTTGATTGGATAAACGGCGGCGGCGACAAAGCGCGCTACCTCTTTCGCGGCGCCGCCATACGCGGCGTTAAGTCGCACTCTACGCACCGCTCAAGCTACAATGACCTGATGATTACTAACGCCGTTAAATCGGCCTTAAATTGAATTTAAAATGAATTTAAACGCCATTTACACGGGCGACGCGCTGGATGTGCTGCGCACGTTGCCGGATAAGTCCGCAAGCTGCGGCGTAACCTCCCCGCCGTACTACGGCCTGCGGGATTACGGCGTTGCCGGGCAGGTAGGCCGCGAGGATACGCCGGAAGCGTACATTGAGCGCCTTGTGGCCATATTTCACGAGTTTAAGCGCGTGCTGGCCAACGACGGTACGCTGTGGGTGAATATCGGCGACAGCGACTGGGGCAAGAAAGGTTTGTCGGGCGAGAGCTCCCACGCCTACCAGGCGGCGCGGTACGCCGCCGGCGTGTCCTATAACCGCCCGTGCAGCAGCACAGGCGTTGCGGGCGTTGTAGGCCCGCGCCAGGGCAGCCACCCGGTTATTAAGCGCAAGGACTTGATAGGCATCCCGTGGATGTTCGCGTTCGCCATGCGGGCCGACGGCTGGTATCTGCGGCAGGAGATAATTTGGAATAAGCCCAACCCAATGCCGGAAAGCGTTCGCGACCGCTGCACCAAGAGCCACGAATCGCTGTTTTTGTTCTCGAAAAAGGAGAGGTACTACTTTGACAGCAAGGCAATTCTTGAGCCGTACACCCAGCCGCTCAACCGCTGGTCGGGCAACGATTTAAAAGCAAATGGGCACAGCAAGTGGGCGCAAGCCACCGGGCAGAACGCATACCGCAACCGCAACATGCGCCCCAACCCCGGCGGGCGCAATAAGCGGTCGGTGAGGAATGTTCAGCTGCGGTCGTTTCGCGGCGCCCACTTCGCAACCTACCCGGAGGCGCTCATTGTAGACTGCATAAAGGCCGGCTGCCCACCCGGCGGCGTAGTGCTCGACCCATTTATGGGGGCCGGCACTACGCCGGTAGTGGCAAGGAAGCAAGGCCGGCAGTACGTCGGGATTGAACTTAATCCGGATTACGTGAAGCTGGCTAATGAGAGGGTAGAGAGGGCGGGGAAGCTGTTTTAAAATGCTGGTTTATAGGTATGAAAAAAAAATTATTTGCGCGTATGAATTTTTTTGTACCTTTGCATTATAAGAATATCTTCTCGCGGGGGGGTATCCGCGAAATCAAAGCAGTTTATAGCCACTTTAATTTCGTAGTTGTGATTTGCTTCAAAAAAAATCTGTATTTTTGACATCCCACCCCCGCAGTTCCCGCCGGCAGCAATGCCGGCGGGATTTTTTATACGGCTACTTCTTTAAAGCAACGGTTATCGTTGCTCCGCAAGCCGGACAGATAGACGTACTCTCCCCTTTTTCAAACAGCTCCGTAATGGGCACACCAAGCGCCGCTGCAACCTGCTCCAGCTTTTCGAGTGTGGGATTTCGCGTGATTATGGAGTGTAGCGATTGGTATGTTATGCCCAATGTATTCGCGACATCTTGCAGCGTGATACCTTTTTCCTTGCAAATTTCTTTGGCTCTAATTTTTTTCATGACTGTAAAATATTTCTGCAAAGATAATATTTTCCAGCATAGCAACGCATTATTATGCGCACACAGGAATAATAATAATATGTTTTTACGTTTTATAACGGAAAAAATTTGGAGAATATAAAAACATATTATTATATTTGCAAAGTCAAATTCACAATAAGCAGTCACAATAACAATCAAAAAAATCAATAAAATGAAAGCAACATCAAAACAGATTTTCGACTACATCGACGGGATTAACCCCAGCGTCAGCGTAGTCTCCAGCATTGGACACTTCGTGTCCGACCTGAACCAGTCGATAGCGTACGACGTTCGCGACGAATGTTCGGCGAACGTGCCAAATGACAGCTTGGCTTACAAAATCCTCAATAGCGACGAAGTCTTGCGCGGAAAGGTCAACAGATTTACGGACAAGCAACGATGGGTAATCGCCTTTGAACTCGAAAAAAACGATGCCTACTCAAACAAGGTGGGCGATTGGTACGAGATGCGACGGAAGAAGGCGCAGGCAAAAAAAGACATGCAAGAATACAAATTGGCGAAAAACAAGGCGGCTTCGCAGCCCGTGCTCGACTTCGTAAAGTCGAGCGGGAAAAATCTCAAGGATTACTACGAATTTTTGAAAAAAAATAGGCGCTACGCAAGCGAGTTTTACAGCAAAAATTTCTCAATGAGCAGCGCAAACGAATTTTTGGAATCAAAGTAAACGCATTGAACTAACGGCTGCGCTACCGGCGATACGGGCAACTTCTCACATTAATATTAATTTTTCAAACATTAAAAACAAAAACAAAAATGGAAAAAAAAGACATTAAACCAGGAATGATTCTATCAATAACAACAGATAGAGAACAGCTCAAAGTGAAAATAGGAGGCTTGTATCCGGAATACACCAACTTGTTCTACGCGGACATTATAAGCGGGAGGCTCGACGGGAAGCGAGCAAGGGTTTCAGCTTATGATGACAAGCTGGATGTATTTCAACCCGACAGGCATGACTTGGTCGCCCGTGTACCGTATAGACAAGTAGTACAGATAGACATCTAATTTTGGGGGGGGGCGCACAGGTAGCTATGCGCCCCCAAATTTTAAGGCAAAAAAAATGAAAAAACCATTCATCGGTGAACCCTGCAACGGCTGCGGCATTTGCTGCCTGTCGCAGCTGTGCCGCAACGGGGCATACGTGTTAGGCCTCGTTGCCAATTTAGGCGACACGGTAAGCGGTCGCTGCCCCGCCTTGGTGCAGGGTAGCGACGGCGCTTACCGCTGCGGAATAGTCCAAAATCCAAAAAAATACCTCAAAAAATCAAAGTATCCGGCTGCCGTGCTGAGCCGCAACTTTGCACTTTTGATAGGCGCCGGCAACGGCTGTGATGAGCTGCTGGATAATGACACGCCGGAGCAAGAGGCTGCATTGGATAAAAAAATAGCCTGCCTGCAACAGGATACAGAGTGGCTAAGGAGGGCAAAAATAGCCATAAACGTAATACATCATTAGCAGTCGGCACGTGTAGTCCATTTCGTAAATAGCCCGCATTTGCGGGCTATTTTTGTGCCTTTTTGCGACGGCGACCAGCAGCGGAAGCGTTTAACTTTTGATAAGCAAAACAGGCAGTATGTTAAATTATTGGGCACACACGGGGCGCGTATTTTCGAGTACTTTTTGTTTTTGAAAGGGCGGACATTTTATTTTGGCGATTATATTTGGCAGGGTTAGAAAGGCGAGCGGCCTAAAATATGTACCCCAAGGATACGGTAAATCCTTGCACCTTGTAGCTGCGGTCTTTCACGAGGTCGTTAAGGCCCCAGCTGTAGCGCCCCATGAGCTGGAACTTCGAAAATAAATCTATACCGGCTCCAACGCCAATGCCGTAGTCAAACTTGTCCATTTCCTGCTTGGCTGGCAGCGCGGCGTTGTGCACCCAAGTTGTTACATCGCTAAGCGAGTAGCGCAGGTAGGGGGTGAGCGCTATAAACGGGCGCACCACCTTTACGGCAATTCCCCACGTAACGTTGATGGGAATATCAATGTACGAGGCGTTTTTAGAATCGCTTTCACGGTTTGCGTTAATATACGAAACAGGCTGGTTCAGGTAAAGCACCTCCGGCTGAATTCCCAGACCGATGACGGGAATGTTGACCTGCCCAAAAAGTCCGGCGTGAAGTCCAAGACCCGACACGTCCTTGACATCCTCCAAGCTTGTTTTGAGGCGCGGCACGTTAACGCCTGCCTTCACGCCAAAAGCGAACATTTTTGCCTGCGTAGCGGTGGTGCACATTCCCACAAGAGCCGCAATAAGCAATACTTTTTTCATTCTTCTTTCTCCTTTCTTTGTAAACCTGATTTCATTGAACATTTTTTTGTAAGCCTAATTTTACGGGACAACATTGTCATCAGCTTAGCGCAGCTATTTTAGTAATGACGAATAAACAAGATATAACAGCTATGTCATCCCGTAGAGACCTCACCCCCGGCCCCTCTCCAAAGGAGAGGGGAGGCTGGCGCCGAATATCATGTCTCTCTCCTTTGGAGAGGGGGCGGGGGTGAGGTCTCTACGGCTTTTATATCCGTTAGATGTTATTTATTTCTCATCCCTTACTTAACTTTTTTCGCCTTCACGTATGTTTCGTTCAACCCTTTCAGCACCTCAGAGGTGATGTTGAGCGTCGGGTTGCCGTAGAGCACAACGGCGCTGCCGCTGGTGCTCAAGATGAGGTTATACCCTTTTGTTTGGTTATACTCGTTGATGTAGGTTTGGATGTTGTTCTGAATTTGGCGCAGCATTACAGCTTCTTCCTCCTGCAACTCACCTTGCAGCTCCTGACGCAGCTGCAATAGCTCCTGCTCGCGCTTTGCTAACCCTTCTTGCAGCTGCTGCGCCTGAGAGCGCGTTACCAAGCCTTTTTCTACCTTATCCTGAAAATCGCGGGCATCGCTTTCAAATTTTTTCATCCGCGCTGAGAAGTCGGCATCTTTCTTTTTTGCTTTTGCTTCAAATTCCTTTTGCAAATCAAAGTACATGTCGTAGCCACGCACCAGCGAGTCGATATTTACATATACTACTCCCTCTCCTGCAACGGCTTGTCCGTCGGCTAAGGATTGAGGTGAGCCTGTTGAGGCATTTTTGTTGCCCTGCACGATGTACAGAGACAACACCGTTACGCCAAACGACACTACGGCAGAAAGCGCCGCCGCAGCAATAATGGTTGAAAAAGACTTTTTCATTTTACTTTATTTTGATTTTGACCACCAAACAAATAATGCTTGTTGCTTATTCGGGGGACAAAATTACATGAAAAACTTGAGTTTTCCAAGCGTGTGAGATAAAAATCAAGACCACCCTGCCGCGCTTACTGCGGAATGTTGGTAGAAACCCCGATTATTCCCCGTCATTCCCCGATTATTCCCCTATCCTAATTTCAAGCTTCACTGCTTTTGCCCAATGCTGTTGATGTACTCCTCGATGTTGGTGTAGCCGTTGCCGTTCGCATCTTTTGCGGCGTCGGTTGGGTCGTTGGGATTCAGGCCATGCTTCTTTTCCCACTCGTCGGGCATACCGTCGCTGTCGCTATCCCTGTAGGGCGTTCCTTTGTAGGAGGGAAATCCGCCCACCTGCCGCACATCGGTAATGATACCCTGCCTGTAGGAGTCCTTCGGCAGGCGGCGGTGCTTGAACTGGTAAAATTCGATGGTGTCGGCGGCGGGGTCGTAGTACACTTTTCCGGTGCGCACCTGCTCCATGCAGCGCTCGTCCACCACGTCGCGCTTGGGGAGGGTGGCCCCCGCGTTGGCGGTAACAAAATCAAACGCCTCCCCGGCAGCCATTATGGGGAAGGGGTTGGTAATGGGGAAAGGCTTGTCCCAGCGCATATTTTCGGTGTACCCCTCGGTATCCTTTTGCTCCTGCACCTGCACACCTCCCGCCCAGTTGTCGGCGGTAACGGCATCGTAGCCCTCCATGATATTTCCGTTTGCGTACACGCGGCCAAACACAAAGTACCCCAGCTTGCTGCGCCCGGATTCGGGCTTCACAATTCGGTGCCCCACCGGGCTATTCTTTGGGGTGAGGGGGCCGGGCTTGTAGTAGTTGTTTATGAAGTTGTAGAGCGCCGTGTAGTCGCCGCCGTCGGCGCTGCGGTGCACCCAGTTGTACACCACGTTGTTGATAAAGTTAAACTGCCCATTCCAGCCTATGGAAGGGTTTCGTCCGGCGTTGTTTGCCCAGAGGTTGCGCATAAAGGTACAGTTTTCGCCGCCCAGCGTACTTCCAAAGGAGTGGTTGTAGGTGTCCAGCGTTTGGAAGAAGATGCTGTTCTGTATGGTAACGTTCACCGTTCCCAGCTTCAGCTCCTTGCTTCCGTCGCCCGGGTTCCACATGTGTCGGTAAATGGACATGTTTTCGTCCAAGCCCCAGCTGGTAGAAACGTGGTCGATCATGATGTTTCCCACGGGGTTTCCGCCCAGCGCGTCGTCGCGGCTACCCACATCGGTTGCGCCGCGGCGGAAGCGCATGTAGCGAATAACCACGTCGTGCGTGTTTATCCAGAACGATTCGCCTACAACGCAAACGCCGTCGCCCGGCGCCGTCTGTCCGGCTATGGTAATGTACGGAGCGCGGAGGATGATGGGGGTTTTGAGCCAAATGATACCCGCTACGTTGAACACCACGGTGCGCGCCCCTCCCTGCTCGCAGGCTTCGCGCAGCGTTCCGGGGCCGCTATCCTCGAGGTTAGTAACGGTAATCACCTTGCCGCCCCGCCCGCCAAAAGAGTACGCTCCCCCGCCCTCGGCGCCGGGAAATGCGGGAATGTCGGCCTGCGGCAGGTCGTGCGGGCGCGATGCCCACGGGATGTAGGGCTTTTTCAGCTCTTTTGCCTCCTTTTGGATGATGTGCAAGGCTTTTTCCCACGCCTCGTCGGAGGCTTTGGTAAATTCGGCGTGTCGCTGCGCCTGATACTGCTTCACGCTGTCGGGGATGGAAGGGTACTGCGCCCACGCGGCGGCAGCGGAGCATCCGGCAGCCAAAAGTACGGCAAAAATTTTTCTGCCCGGCTTCGGGGCAATGGTAGAGCGACGGATACAAGTACGGCGCTCAGCGTGTTTCAAATTCTGCTTCATAGGTTTTTTTACAATTTTTTCATTTTTAATCCTGAAATTTTCTTTCGAAATCGGCTACAAATCTTTTGCCATGCGAAATCCGTATGAGTTCCAGTGCAGCTGAGGCTGCATGTGCCCTCTGAACGATACGCGGTGTGTGCCCTCCGTGCCGGAGGTTTGCACTTTTACGTAAGAGCCTCCGCGCAAAACCTTGCGGGCGCCCCGGCTGTAGGGGTAGTATTCTCCGCTGGTGTAGATACGGTTTGGGATGCTGTTGGTTTTGTCGTACACCACGGTTGCCGAATCGGGGCCGACAGGGTCAATAAAATCCGGCGCGGTATCTCTCGCCGCAGCGTACGCTTCTCCGGAAGCTGCGTGCGCCGAGTCCTGAGCGTACTTGGTGGCGTTGTCGCTGCTGGTTTGGTAGTAGTTGGCGCCAAACCAGTCTGCACACCACTCCTCTACGTTGCCCAGCATGTCGTACAGCCCCAAGGGGTTTGGCTGCCTTGTGCCTACCGGCCGCGAGCGTCCGCCGCTATTGTCGTAGTACCATGCGTAGGTTTTCAGGCTGCCCCACTCGTTGAAGCCCGTATACTTGTAGGTAGAATCTACAGCGGGCTGCCCTGCTTTTTTCAGGCCGGAATATCCTGCCGCCCACTCCCACTCGGCCTCGGTAGGCAATCGCCCACCTTTCCAGCGGCAGTACTCGTCGGCGCCAAACCATGTAACGTAAATCGCAGGGTAGTACTCGTATCCTGCCACCGGCTGCCAGCGGTTGCCGACATACTCCACGCCCCACGGGTACTTCCCCTCGCGCTCTGTGGCGCTGTTCCCCACCAGCGCTTGGCTGCCGTTGCGGGCGGTTGCCATTTTTCCGTCGGCACCTACGCCGTTGCCGTTCAAAAATTCGCTGAACTCTCGGTTCGTTACTTCGGCTGCGCTCAGCAGGAACGATTTTGTAATCCAAATGTTATCTATTGGGCGCTCTATATCCAACCCTGCTGCGCTTCCTCGGGCAAACCTCCCTGCGGGCACAGTCACCATTACTCCCTCCAAATCCGTACGGGGCGTTGGGTTTACGTCCTCATCGTCGCCTTTGGTGCAGCCGTAAGCCGCCGCGCACAGAAAGCCGACAGCGGCAGATATTTGTACTATATTGATATTTTTCATTTTTATTAAAATATTTAATGACGCTACACAATGACGCTACACAATGAAAGCTACTCTGCCAATGGGTCAAATGTTCCGCCCCAGCCGCTCGTTTGCTCGAGGTTAGGATTTTTATCGAGGTTGGTCTGCGGGATGGCAAAAAAGTTGTACTTAGGCTGCGGGTAGCTTATGGCCTGCTTCGGATCTAACTTTGTGGTGTCAAGTCTGGGTCTGTCAAAGTAGGTAGCATAGTTGAAATTCTCTTCAAATCCATCCCTCATGTTTTTAAACTGATTTTCGGTATACGTTGAGCCTAATTTTTCCTCCCACATCAGGCGGCGTGTTCCGTTGAGCGCCGGAGTATTCTCCCCCAAAGGCTTTTCAAACATGTTTCGCCGCCGCAAATCCCAGTAGCGCTTATTCTCAAACGCCAGCTCTACCTGCCGCTCGCGCATTATGGCTTCGCGCATGGCTTCTTTGCTCATGCCGGGGCTGATGTTCCCCATGCAGCTTGCTATGTCGGGGGAGCCTGCCCACGCTCTTTTCCGTATCTGCTCCACGCTGCTGTAGGCTTCTGCGGTGTTGCCGGTTTCGTTGGCGCACTCGGCAAAGTTCAGCAAAACTTCGGTAAACCGAATTTCCATCCAGTCGGTGCCTACCTTGCCGGTATTGGCCTTGAGTATGGCGGGGTTTATGTACTTTTTGCAGTAAAATCCCGTGTTGGTATGCCTGCTACCCTCCGTGCTTACGAGCGTTCCGGCGCCGCTTCCGTAGTAGTACGTCCATATCCGGTATCTCTGCTCTCCCGACAGCGGCCATGTGCTCGCGTTGTAGGCTACCGTTGCATAAAATCGGGGGTCGCGACTTTTCCAGTAGGAAATGCTTCTATAGCCCGAGTTAATGCTATCTGTGGTAGGGTAGCCGTTGCTCATGGGGAACGCGCTCACAAGGTTCCACGTGGGGTTGTTGGTGGTACCGCTTCCGTTCATGCTTTGCGGCGCGGGCCGCGCGCCGTTGTCGTAGCCATGCTCGTAGCCGGCAATGGAGGCATCGTACACGCGCACAAATATGGCCTCGTTCGTTTTCTCCTTGCAGTCGTTGAAGAGCTCCGTAAAGCTCGGGTGGAGGCCGTACCCGTCTTTTAGCAGCGTATCTATGGCGCTACTGTTTGCCTCGTAAGCTCGCAGCCACCTCTCCTGCTTATCGAACACGTTGAACTGCGGGCTTGCCCAAAACAGCAGCACCCGGCCTTTTAGCGCAAGCGCTGCCCCCCGCGTAATGCGGCCATAATTTGCGTCGTCCCACCTGTTCGGCAAGTACGCCGCCGCCAAGTCCAAATCTCTCACAATGGAATCTATGCATACCCCCGTTTTGCTCCGCTTTACCAGAATTTGCGGAGTAGGCTCTCCCGAAACGCTCAGGGATTGGGTGTTCATCACTAAGGGAACGCCTCCGTACAGGTTCACCAAGCCCCAGTACACCCACGCCCTCAGGAACAGCGCCTGCCCCTTTATCAGCCTGATACCCTCCGCGTCCTCGTTTCCTCCATTATCTATCCGCTCAAGCAGGATATTTATTTTCCGGATTTTGGCGTAGGTATCGCTGCTAAAGTCGTCCACAGACTCTGCCGTGAGGGTTCCGTATACGTAGTCGTCGTTTTCACCTACGGTTTCGTCGCACATCGATGAGGTAGCCGATGCGCCAAACGAGGGCAGAATTTGAACGTACAGGTTATTCAGGTACAGGTTCGACAGGCCGGTGTTAGCCCAAACCTGCTCCTCCGGCACCGAGTCGTAGGGGTCTTTGTCCAGCACACCTTCGCACGAATACACCAGCAGCAGCGCGGCAACAATGCCACGGTAAGCGATATGATTTTTCATTTTGCTATAATTTTTTTATTGTTAGTTTGCCCGTATGCTAAAGCATACGGTTAATAAAATGCCGTCTCTGCGGGACTCCGCTTGCTGCAAACCCCGCAGGGGTGACACTCTATTATCCGTATGCTTTAGCATACGGGGTTATGCACCTTTACAGGGTAAAATTCAGGCCAAAGGTATACGTCCTAGTCATAGGGTAGGTGTTGTACCTCGACAGGCTTGCATCCTTGTAGTCAAACGGGTTTATAATCGTCCACAGGTTTCGTGTGCTGATAAAAAACCGCAGCTGGGGTATTCTGAGCTTCTCCGAGAGCCGCTCCGAAAGGCTATACGACACGTTCAAATCGGTGAGGCGTAGCGTATGCCCATCCCGCATCCAAAAGGTAGAGTGCTGCTCCGACATGTTGTCCATGAGCGCGCGCGGAAATGCCGCGCCGGTATTTTCCGGCGTCCAGTGGTCGCTCCAAAAAGCCGGAACGTTGTGGGTTGCGTCGGGTAGCGCGTGGTCGTCCTTATTAAAGAAGATGTTGTGCCCAAACCTTCCGCTAAAGGTAGCGTCCACCTTTACTCCCTTCCACATGAGGCCGAGGGATACTCCGTAGGTATAAGGCGGGCTTGTGAGCGCCGCTATGATTGTTCGGTCTTGAATTTGGTCGAAGCTAAATGCACCGTTTGGACCTTCGGAGCCGTCGGCACCGCGAATATCCTTGTAGTTGAGCATGCCGGGCTGAATAGGCTCGCCAACCGTATAGTTGGGGTTATCCATCAGGATATTCCGCACCTCCTCGTCTGTACGGATAATGCCCGTAGATATGGCGCCGGGCTGGTTGCTTATGTTGTTTTTCAGCTCGTTGTAGTACCGGCCTATGGCGCCCGGCGACTGCGCCACCTTGAGCTTTTGCGCAATGCTCCACGCAAAATTTCCCTTTACGTAGTAGCTGATATCAAAGGGAAGCTTGTCGTAGTAGCCCAGCTCTACCTCGCCTCCGTAGGCATGCATTATGCCGTAGTTGAACGGCACTTTGGAGTTGGCCGGTATGCCCAGGGTGGTAGGATTGGTGGTGGCAATCGACGCCAGAATATCGTAAGTATACTTGTAAAATCCGTCAATCCCGATGGAAATTCTGTTGTTGAGCACCTTCAGGTCTAACCCTCCGTTGTACATTTGCGTTTTTTGCCATGTAATTTCGGGGTTGGCAAAAGCTGCATTTTTTGCTTCTATCCCGTTGGTGGGCTGCGTTCCGAAAAGTACGCCATCTGCCGCTCCAAACAGGTACTTCCAAAAGAAATCTCCGCCCACGTTATCGTTACCCAGCAGCCCTGCCGATGAGCGGAGCTTCAAAAAATCTACAAAGTCGATATTTTCCTTAAACCAGCTTTCCTCCGACACCATCCATCCCGCCGCGCCGGCCGGAAAAAATCCCCACCTGCGCTGCGGAGCAAACTTTGAAGACCCGTCGTAGCGGAACGAGAATTCGCCAACGTACCGGCTGTCGTAGCTGTAGTTGAACCTGCCGATGTAGCCAAGGCTTCCTCCGGCGTGTACGTTGGTGGCCGAGGCCTCGTCCTTTACCTCGAACGCCCACGCCTGGTCAACCCCCGGCACCACCTGCTGTCCGGAACGCTTCCACCCTACCCTGTTGCTTTTGTTTTCGCTCATTTCGGCCACCAGCAGGGCGCTAATATCGTGCTTGCCTATTTTTTTGGCGTAGGACAAAGATGCGTTCAGCTGGTACGACGATGAGCGCTCGGCGCTTTCCTCCAGATATTCCGTTCCGCTAATCTGCTGCTTTGGAACCCCCGAATCTACCAGCGGCGCGTCCGGCCTGATGATGTGGTTGTTTGAGCCTTCCGTCTGAAAATTGTATCCGTAGGCGCGCTCGTAGTACGTTTTGCCGTAGCCGTTGCTCTTTGTCTGGCTCAGCTGCGCCCGCGCGCTCAGGCCGTCTATCCACGGAATTTTGTAGCTTAGCCCCACGATGTATCCGGCGTTGTCGGTTTCGTTTGTCTTGTAGTTGTTGCTGTTCCATATGGCGTAGGGGTTATTTGAAATCAACCCGTCCTGATACACCGGCAGCCCCCCGATAGTAGGCGGTATCCACTTGGGGTTTTGCAGCAGCGCCCTGAACGTTTCGTTCATAAGCTCCGACTGGCTATTTTCCGTCGGGTTTATGGGTGTTTTGTCAAAGCGATTGTCGATGTTGGCGCTAAAGCTTGCGGTCAACCCCTTCAAGAGGTCTACCTCTACGTTGCTCCTGATGGAGTACTTGCTGATGTACAAATCTTCTATCGCTCCGGATTCGTGGTAGTACGACCCGCCCACGTAGTAGCGAATAGCCTTGGAGCCTCCGCTCATGTTCACGCTGTGGCGGGTAACCACTGCCGTTTTCCACGCCTCCTGTAGCCAGTCGAATCCGCCTCCCGGCAGAGATTTAAAGTATTCCAGCTCGTCCGGCGTATAGTAGTCGTCCTCTGTAATCGATACATTTTTTGCTTTAAGCCCGTCGTTCAGCATGGTAGCGTGGTCGTACGCCGAGAGCATTTTTGTAATGTTGATAGGCTCCGTAAATCCGGCCGTTCCGTTGTACGCAACTTTTACCTTTCCTTCTTTTCCTCTTTTGGTTTGCACCAGCACCACCCCTCCGGCGGAGCGCGTTCCGTACACCGCCGCCGAGGCATCTTTCAGTATAGAGATGCTTTCTACATCGTTCGGGTCGAGAATATCAAACGCCGCCTGGTCGCGAATTATGCCGTCTATGACGTACAGGGGAGTTTCGGCCACCGAGCTGTACGAGCTCGATTCGCGAATTTGGAGCGACGTAGAGGCTCCCGGCTTACCGGAGCTTTGCCCCACCTTTACGCCCGCCAGCTTACCCTCAAGCGCCGTAGAGAGGTTGGCCACCGGAATGTCCTGCACGTCCGAAGCCCTCATGCTTGCCACAGACCCCAGCACGTTGGCGCGCTTCACCGTGCCGTACCCCACCACCACGACCTCTTCTATCACCTGCCCCTCGGTGGACATGGCGATGTCTATGGTTGTCCGGTTGTTGATGGGCACTTCGACGTTGGGGTAGCCCACAAAGGAGACTATCAGCATACCCGTAGGCGGCGCCGTAATTGAGTAGTAGCCGTCGAGGTTCACCATAACGCCGGTGGTTGTACCTTTCAGCATCACGCTGGCGCCCACAAGCGGCTCGCCGTTTTCGTCCAGAACCTTACCGGAAACTTTGACGCTTTGCGCCATCCCCCACAGCTGCGCAAGGCACAGCAGCAGCGCCAGCGCAGCGCGTGGCCGGAAAAAAATGTGAAAGAATACCATGCAGTTTACATTTTGACGGTTTACACTGTATATTTAAATCACGTAGCGGCAAAACTCAAGAAACATCAACCTTACTCACAGTAGATTACATACAACTTATTGTACAATGTACAATAAGTTTCGTTCTGCAATATTAACCAACTTTTTATTACCGTCAAAGAAAAATTGCTAACCGTCTTTCCTGAAATAAATTAATCGTCTGTACCACAATAAAATAATGATTATTTTTTAACATAAAAATTTTTTGTCGAAAATTACACAAACCGCCCGTAAATACAAGAGTTTATATTCAATAGTTGGGTACTGTGCCAAAAATGATTTTGTTGCAACGGCAAGCGTCTATTGAATATAAACTCTATATAATACTCTTACTGCCAATAGAATATAAAAAATATTTGGGAAGAGCGATTGCATGATAAAAATTGCATGATAAAAATTACTGAGCTCTCGTTGCTACTGAGGTTGTTTTGTTGAGAAAATGAGGTTGAAAATCAGGTTTCAAGTTACCGCGCTGCGCTCGGAACGACGGCGCAAAGGGGGAATGACGGGTTGAGGGGAAATGAAAAATGGATTTTTTCATGAAGCTCAAATTCAAAATTTCAAAGCTATATTAGCCCCGACACTTTGAAAAGGTAAACCCCAAGCGTAATGGTAAAGACGGAGAGCAGCGAGGTGACCAGCAGTATGCCGGCGGCAAGGTCGGCATCGGCATCCATTTTGCTGGCCATGATGTAGCTTGCCACGGCGGTAGGTACGCCAAACAGCACAAACAGCACCAGCAAGTCTTCGCCGTTAAAGCTGAGCGTGCTGCGCAGGAGGTAGGCCGCCCCAACGAGCGCCAGAGGACCTGCCACCAGCTTGATGGCTGCCGCTGCGAGCATCTTCGGCAGCCTTTTCAGCGTGCTGCCTGCGCTGATGGACGCGCCGATGGACAGCATTGCCAGCGGCGTGGCAAGCTCGGACAGGTACTTTATGCCGGTGTCAACAAACTTGGCGCTCGTGCTCGTGAACAGCGGAATCTGAAAAAGCGAAAAAGGCAGCCCAAGCAAAATGCCAATGATGAGCGGGTTACGCGCTATGCTTACCACAGCCTTGTGTACGCTTCCGCTTTGAACATGCCGGCTGCGGAGCGTTAGCAGCGCCACCGACAGAATGTTGTAGGCAGGTATCACAAACGCGGTGAGCAAAATTCCCTTACCTGCGTGGCCAAGTATGCCGGTGATGAACGCAAGCCCCATTATGGCGTAGTTCCCCCTGAATGAACCCTGCACAAATGCCCCAATGGAGGATTTATCCTTGATGAAAATTTCGGCTCCCAGCCACGTCAGGGCAAAGGTAAGTATGGTGCCGCCTACGCCGTAAATGACCAATGCAGGGTGAAAAACCTGCGCTATGGAGGCTTGCGCCATCTCGCGAAACAGCAGGGCCGGAAACGCCACGTTAAAGGCAATAGAGTTGATTGCCCCCACTACGCTTGGCGGCAACATGCCCTGCCGCCGGATAAGCCACCCTGCTGCAATGAGCATAAAGACGGGAAGTACGCTGTTGGCGCTGAAAACAAAGGCGGAAAAAGTATTCAAAAGGTCAAAAAAAAATTCAGGTTCGGGTCTTTTAGGAATTAAGCAGCATTAAATCGGCTAAAGCAATAGCAACTGCCGCCTCTAACACCACCGGTACGCGAAGCGCAATGCAGGCGTCGTGGCGGCCGCGAATAAGCAGCTCATCTACCCTACCCTTTGCGAAGTCGAAGGTTTGCTGAGGCGCGCCGATGCTTGCCGTAGGCTTTACCGCCACGCGCAGCGTAAGGTCGTTGCCGTTGCTGATGCCGCCGTTCACGCCGCCTGCGCGGTTTGTTCCGGTCTTGCCGCACGACGCCACAATAGGGTCGTTGTGCTCGCTGCCTTTTTGCCGCGCTGCAGCAAAGCCGCTGCCAAACTCCACCCCGCGCACCCCCGGAATTGCAAATACGATGTGGCTCACGAGCGACTCCACCGAGTCAAAAAAAGGTTCGCCCCAGCCCACAGGTATGTTGCTCGCCACGCACTCCAGCAGACCTCCGAGCGAGTCGCCCCCGGCGATAGCCTCTTCGAGTAGCGCTTCGTGCTCGCCGTACTTGGCGCCGCCTACCTCCAGAATGGTAGAGGTTACGGTAACGCCGCCCAGCGTTTTTTTTGCAATCACGCCTGCCGCAACCAAGGCAAGGGTAAGCCGTCCGGAGAAGTGCCCGCCGCCGCGGTAGTCGGCGTAGCCGCCAAACTTGCGCGCCGCAACAAAGTCGGCGTGACCCGGGCGGGGGTGGGATAGCAAATCGGCGTAGTCGCCGGAGCGCGTATTTTCGTTCCGGAAAATGATGGCGACAGGCGCTCCTGTTGTTTTACCTTCAAATACGCCGGAAAGCAGCTCCGGCGCATCGGCCTCTATGCGGGGGGTTGTGCCGCGCGCTCCGCTTTTGCGGCGCTGCAAGTCTGCGGCAAAATCGGGCTGCCGCAGGTCAATGCCAGCCGGACAGCCGTCAACGCAAACGCCCACGCCTGCGCCGTGCGACTCTCCAAAAAGGTTAACTCTAAATTTTCGACCGAAAGTATTCATGAAGTAATTTCCTGCTTGCGGGGTTGTTGATTAAAATATATTTTCTTAGCAGTAAACGCCAAAAAGCCCAAGCAATGCTGCCTGAGCTCTTTTCTACAGAATTATATGTGGCTGAGATTAAATACCAAGTACCCACGCTTGCCCAACGCTCTCACCGCTGCTGCTACTGCCATAGTCTTCCTCATCTCCGGTATCCTCTTCGCCTTCGCCCTCTTCATCACCTCCTTCATCCTCCTCATCGCCTCCTTCATCCTCCTCCTCATCATAACTTTCTTCATCATCATCACCTCCTTCGTCTTCATCATCATCTGCTGCTGCTACTCTGCTGCTGCTGCTGCCGCCGCCGCCGCCATTGACCCGCTGACTCTTAACGTTGCTAAGGGTTGCCCGTGCAGATGAGAATGAGTCGAACTGCCCGCCTACACAAACAAAGTTCCACCTTCCGCTGTTAACAATCTGAGCCTTTCCAAAAGTATTCTGCATACTTCTAAGGTATGCGTTTGCGTTGCTTTTGTTCAAAAAGCTGCCTACCACAACATAGTATGCCGAATACTGTGGCGAAGAATATGCAGACGAGTAGTCTGTCACTACGGAGCTCATTGCGATAGAATCTTCGCGAGCCTTGATTTGCAGCGCCAATATGCGTTCTTCATCGGCTCTCCGAATGCTGTCTTGCTGCGCTTGAAGCCTTAATAGCTGTGCCTGTTGTGTTTCTGCTTTATCGCGGCAACCGGAAGCTGCGATTGTTAAAGCGCCGAAAAGGAAAATCAAAACTTTTTTCATGGTGTAAATGTTTTTATTGTTCTTATTTTTTTGTTTCTAAACAGAAAAAATCCTCACAAAAGTAATACTTATTTTGTGAAAAAAAAAATCATGCCGTTTTTTTTTACATGCGTGAGCGCTTTTTTTTGCGGAGCGCTTTTTTTTTAGGTGTCAATACGTGCATACTTGGCATTCGCTTCAATAAAATTGCGGCGTGGCGCTACATCGTCGCCCATGAGCATGGAGAAAATGCGGTCGGCTTCGGCGGCGCTTTCGATGCTTACCTGGCGCAGCGTACGGTAGGACGGGTTCATGGTGGTATCCCACAGCTGCACGGCGTTCATTTCGCCGAGACCTTTGTAGCGCTGCACGTGTACACCTGTATCCCTGCCCTTGCCTATTTCGCTTACGGCCGCTTGCCGCTGGTCTTCGGTCCAGCAGTATTGCTCCTGCTTGCCTTTCTTGACTAAGTAAAGCGGCGGCGTTGCTATGTAGAGGTAGCCGTTTTTGATAAGGTCAACCATGTAGCGAAAAAAGAACGTCATGATGAGCGTTGCAATGTGGCTGCCGTCCACGTCGGCATCGGTCATGATGATGATTTTGTGGTAGCGGAGCTTGGCGATGTTGAGCGCCTTGGTGTCCTCCTCTGTGCCAATGGTTACGCCAAGAGCGGTGAATATATTTTTTATTTCTTCGCTGTCAAAAATCTTATGCTCCATTGCTTTTTCTACGTTCAGGATTTTTCCGCGCAGCGGGAGTATAGCCTGAAACGTTTTGTCGCGCCCCTGCTTTGCCGTGCCGCCGGCCGAGTCTCCCTCCACGAGGTATATTTCGCATTTTGCGGGGTCGCGGTCGGAGCAGTCCGAGAGCTTTCCGGGCAGCCCTGCGCCCGAGAGCACCGTTTTGCGCTGCACTATTTCGCGCGCTTTGCGGGCGGCGTGGCGCGCGGTGGCGGCAAGCACTACCTTGTCGATAATGAGCTTGGCGTCTTTGGGGTTTTCCTCAAGGTAGTTCTCCAGCGCAGCGCTCACCGCTTGCGATACGGCGGCGGTAACCTCGTTGTTGCCCAGCTTGGTTTTGGTTTGGCCTTCAAACTGCGGCTCTGCCACCTTTACGGAGATGACGGCGGTAAGCCCTTCGCGAAAGTCGGCTGGGTCAATTTCCAGCTTGGCTTTTTCCAGCTTGGCCAACATTCCGCTTTTTTCGGCAAAATTTTTGAGCGTGGTAGTCAGCCCGCGGCGAAATCCCGACAGGTGGGTGCCGCCCTCTATCGTGTTGATATTATTGACGTAGGAGTGGACGTTTTCGCTGTAGCCGGAGTTGTACTGCAGCGCTATTTCGACCGGTACGCCGTTTTTTTCGGTTTCGAGGTAAATGGGCTTTTCTATGAGCTTTTCGCGGCTGGCGTCGAGGTAGGTAACAAATTCTTTGAGCCCCTCTTGCGAGAAGAACGTTTCACTTTTTAGCGTTGGCGTACCATCCTCCGCATCCTCATCATGCTTTTCCGCACGTTTGTCGGTTATGCTCAGGCTGATGCCCTTGTTGAGGAAGGCGAGCTCGCGGAGTCGGCTTGCTAAAATGTCGTAGCTGAATTCTGTTGTTTGCGTAAAAATTTTGGCATCGGGCTTAAAGGTGATGACCGTTCCGCGCAGGTCGGTAGCACCAACTTCTCGAATCGGGCTTTGCGCCGCGCCGCGGCTGAACTCCATTTGGTAGATTTTGCCGTCGCGCCGCACTTCTGCCGTCAGGCTCTCCGACAATGCGTTAACGCAGGAAACGCCAACGCCGTGCAAGCCTCCGGAAACCTTGTAGTTGCTTTTGTCAAACTTACCTCCGGCGTGCAGCACGGTAAGCACTACTTCCAGCGCCGACTTGCCCTCCTCCGGCATGATGCCGATGGGGATACCGCGCCCGTCGTCGCTTTCGGTGATAGAATTGTCTTCGTTGATGCAGACGTTGATGTTCTTGCAGTATCCGGCAAGTGCTTCGTCTATAGAGTTATCAACTACCTCATAAACAAGGTGATGCAACCCTCTCGACCCAACATCGCCAATGTACATGGAGGGGCGCATACGCACTGCCTCCAACCCTTTTAGCACCTGAATGCTATTTTCTGAGTATTCCTCCGAGTATTCCTCCGGAAATTTTTGCTCCTCTTCCTCTACTGACATGTTAAAAATGTTTTTCAATACAAATGGGGACAAAGTTACCAAAAAAAACATCACGATATGGCGCAAAATCCGACTAAATTTATGAACATTGCTTGTGAACACTGCCGAATTTCTGTAATTTACTAATTGTAACACATTTGTAAATTTTGCTTGCCTGCAATGCCGAGTTTTTTTTGGAGTTCTCTCCGCTATTCATAACGCAGAATTCAGAATTAATAGCTACCTTAGCAAGGCGTAGCGTGGCTTTTTTTCCCGTATTTTATGCAGCAATTATCCACGCTCAGCGCTTTTGTAATTGTAGCTATTTATACTGTGCGCGGCAAGGTTTTGCGCATTGTTTCCTGCCTGCAAGCTACAGGAAAGTTGCAGCAATTCGTAGAGACGGGGCGCGCCCCGCCTCTACATGACGATGCACAAAACCATCCCGCGTACAGTGTAGTAAAGGCAGCATAAAAAAAATTCGTATTTTATCAGAATTTTATCAATAACGAATGGCAGTAAAAATACCCCGTACTCCGGCGCGCGAGCAAGACCCCGCCGTCCGCGCCGCCAACTTTGACGAAGTGTGCTACGGCTACAGCGCCGAGGAGGCCATGCTTGAGGCGTCGCGCTGCATACAGTGCAAAAAGCCCGGCTGCATGGAGGCTTGCCCCGTGAACGTCAAAATTCCGCAGTTCATTCGTGAGGCGCTCAGCGGCAGCTTTGCCGAAGCCGCCCGCGTCATTGCGCAGGACAGCAGCTTGCCCGCCGTATGCGGCCGCGTGTGCCCGCAGGAAACGCAGTGCGAAGGCGCATGCATACTCGGCGTAAAGGGAGAGCCGGTGAACATCGGCAAGCTGGAGCGCTTTGTGGCCGACTGGAGCATGAGCAACAACCTCAACCTAACCGAAACCGTTTCGCCCAACGGTCGCCGCGTGGCGGTGGTGGGCAGCGGACCTGCCGGGCTGGCCTGCGCCTCCGACTTGGCAAAGATGGGCTACGCCGTCAAGATTTTTGAGGCGCTGCACAAGGCCGGCGGCGTACTTGAGTACGGCATCCCCGAGTTCCGCCTGCCCAAGGAGCGCGTGGTGAAGCGCGAGATTGACAACGTGCGCAAGCTGGGCGTAGAGATAGAAACCAACGTGGTGGTAGGCCGCACCGTAACCATTGACAGCCTGATGAAGGACGAAAAGTTCGACGCAGTGTTCATAGGGTCGGGGGCAGGGCTGCCCAAGTTCATGGGCATACCGGGCGAAAACCTCAACGGCGTAGTCTCGGCCAACGAATTTCTCACCCGCGCCAACCTCATGAAAGCCTACGAGAGCTGCTACGACACGCCTATCTACGTAGGCAAGCGCGTGGCGGTGGTGGGCGGCGGCAACGTGGCAATGGATGCCGCGCGCACCGCAAAGCGCCTGGGGGCAGATGTTTGCGTTGTGTACCGCCGCAGCGAAAAAGAGCTGCCTGCCCGCGTAGAGGAGGTGCACCACGCCAAGGAGGAGGGCATAGCGTTCCGCATGTTGACCAACCCCGTTGCCGTTTTGGGAACCGACAGCGGCTGGGTGCGCGGCTTGCGCTGCATTCGCATGGAGCTGGGCGCCCCCGACGCCGATGGCCGCCGCAGCCCTGTGGAGGTAAAAGGCTCGGAGTTTGATGTAGAAACCGACGTGGTTATCATGTCGCTGGGCACCTCGCCCAACCCGCTCATTGCGTCCACCACGCCCGGCTTGGAGGGTAACAGGCGGGGCTGCCTTGTAGCTACCGAAGCCGGCGCCACCACCCGCGCCGGCGTGTTTGCCGGCGGCGATGCCGTAACCGGCGCAGCTACCGTCATCCTGGCGATGGGCGCAGGGCGAGTAGCGGCAAAAGCAATTGACGAGTACGTGCGCTCTACCTGATGCTTCACGCAGCGCAGCTCAGTAACATCCACAAATTTTTTATTTAAACGCATATTACAGTATGAAGAAGGTAATTTTACTATTCGTTGCTTTTGCAGCAACGCTTCGCGCCGGAGCGCAGAATGTTGTGCAGTGGCGGTTTGACCGCACCGGCATTTACAAGGAAACAGGGCTGCTGAAATCGTTGCCTGCCGATGGGCCTCAGCTGCTCTGGCATTACGACGGACTTGGCGAAAGGCACTCGTCGCTTGCCGTGTCGTCTTCGGGAAAGTCGTACATTACCGGCATGACGGACGGGCAAGGCTACATCGCTGAAGTACAAAGAAAACAGCTTGGGCATCGGCAACGTCATCTCGGCTGACGGTATGCTCTACTGCTACGCCGAAAAGGGCGACGTGGCGCTGGTGAACGTTAATCCGGAAAAATTTGATATTGTCGGCAAATTTCCCGTTACCCTCGGAACCGACCAGCACTGGGCGCACCCGGTTGCCCATAAAGGCGTTCTTTACGTCCGGCATGGAAATACGCTGATGGCCTACAAAATTAAAAGCTGAATGGTATGAACCGGAAAATCACTGCCGCTACAGCTGCAGCAATAATCTTTTACATGGGCGTTATTGTTGGGTGGCATGTTTATTCTCCGGAAAGAAATATCGGGCTGCAAAATCCGGGAGCGGACAACCGTCCGCCCGAAACCGCCCGCAAAGCAAGCGATGTGCGTATCGGCGAATTTTTTATGCGCTACGAGGAAACAACCTCGCGGCTGACGGGCAAATGGGGCTGTCGAAAGCTGTTTCGGCAGCGTTGGGCATAATCCCCTGGATTTACCTGATATTTGCCGTTCTGTATGCCGCCACTCGAAGCAGCTTCATCATTTGCCGCTTTGACCCATTCATCGGCATCTTCCGTATGGGTGGCGATGCCGGAATGGTAGCTTTCGGTGGCTTGCTGCTGGTTGCCTCCGCCTTTACCGGCCGGCCATTTTGCCGCTTTCTGTGCCCCTACGGTGCGCTGCTGAGCCTCTTTTCCCGTTTTTCCATTTGGCGCATCAGCATCACGCCATCCTGCATCAGCTGCGAGCTTTGCCATAACGCCTGCCCCGTTGCAGCCATTCGCCCGCCCTACGAAAATAAGGTAAAAGAGCGCCGCAGGGATGGCGTGAAAAGATTGCTTGCCTACTTTGTTTTCCTGCCGGTAATGGCGCTTGCCGGTGCGCTTGCCGGGCGCATGGCAAGCCATTCGCTCAGCACGGCCAATAAGGATATTCGGCTGTACAGGCAAGTGACGCAAAACGAAATAAATCCTCGCGATATTCAACCGGTTGACGTGGAAGTTTTCTTTTCGCAGGGCGGAACAATAGATGAACTGGAGGCACGAGCTGCAAAAATCGGCACCGAGTTCAAAGCATATTCCACCGTTGCCGGAGCGCTAATTGGGCTGGTAGTGGCCATTACGCTGATAAACCTTTCGGTGAAGCGGACACGAAAAACCTACGAAATAGACCACACCGCCTGCGTTGCCTGCGGCAGATGCTTTGGGTATTGCCCTCAAAATATAAAAAATGACATGAGTAAAAAAAGACAGCATAACAGTTCAGGGAGTTGGGAAATAGATTAGCGAAAGTTTTGTCAAAAAGTGATTATCTTTGTACAGGGATTTTACAGCTATAAAACAGTGAAAAAATATACAAGCTATGAAACAGCTGGGATTGGATACGCAGTCTTTTGAGAAGCTGCGCAGCAGGCAATGCCTGTACGTGGACAAAACCGAAGCCATCCACAGGATGATTACGGGCGGAAGAGTTTATTTCCTTTCGCGCCCCCGCCGGTTCGGGAAGTCGTTATTAGTAAGCACCCTTGAAGCCATATTCAGGGGAAAGAAAGACCTGTTCGAAGGTCTCTATATTTACGACAAATGGGAATGG
>JAISGH010000071.1 GCA_031263185.1 Prevotellaceae bacterium
TCCTTCAGCATTTCGTAAAAATCGCGAATTACGCCGTTTGCTCTTACAAGATGCCGGTAAACATCGTCGCCGGCGTACGTTCCCTGCGCAATCAGGTCGTTGGCAAAGTGGTCGTACTCGTCGATAATGATGTACACTTTTTTGCCGGCCGCTTCCGCTGCGTCAAAGGCTTTTTGCAGGGAAGCAACGCCGGGCTGCTCAGCATCTATCTGCTTATAAAAATCTTTTTCCGGAAAAATGTCTTTATAGCGAAATAAAAAATTGCGCACAATACCCTGTATTTTTCGCGAAAGAGAAGTTTTGAAACCTTCTTCGTTTGAAGTGTCCAACCCCGAAAAATCCAAATTCAGCACCAAGTAGGTATTGTGCTTTGGCGTAGGGCGCTGCCCGATGTACAGGTCGCCAAACAGCTGCTCGAACTTGTCCGCCTGATTAATATCGTAGTAGTGGGATAGCATAGAAAAAAACAGGCTCTTGCCAAATTTGCGGGGACGGGTGAAAAACAGGCTTTTGTTGCTCTCGTTCTCCAGCAATTCGATAAAACGTGTCTTATCCACGTAGGCATAGTTTTCCGTGCGGATACTTTCAAAGTTTGAGTTGCCATATGGCAACCGTTTTGGTGTTTTTGCTTCCATCTCGCTTTCTTTTATATCAATTTCGGATTTGTCTAAATTAGCATACTTTGGAGAACACTTCACTTTTTGTGCTTCGTCAGCTTTATTGTTCCGTCTTTGATTGGCTCAAACCCTTCGCCAAACACGCCCGTAACGCTGGCTGTAGAAACAAATGCCTCCCTGTCTATTTCGTTGATGATACGGTAAACAGCGTTGATTTCGTACTTGCGCACTACCAGCAGCAGCACATTTCGCTCATGCTTGGTGTACCATCCCTTGGCGTAGAGCATGGTTACGCCTCGCCCCAAAACTTTGCAGACCTCGTTGGCAATGGCTTCGTACTGCTCCGAGAAGATGAGCACCTGCAGGCTCTGCTTCGAGCCTACCAGCAGCGCGTCAATCACGTAGGTAGATACCGTAACCATAATGCCGCCGTACAAAAGCGACAAAATGGTGCGGTCGGGCAAAAATATGGACGAGCCAATGATTACCACGTCGCAGTACAGCAGCGCCCGCCCCGGGTTGATGTGCTTAAACTTGTTGATGATAAGCGCAATGATATCCGTGCCGCCCGTATTTCCGCCGCGCGTAAAGGCAATGCCAATGCCCACGCCCTCAAATACCCCTCCTACAAGCACCCACAGTAGCAGGTTTTGCTCCGATTTGACCTGCGCTATCAGCGTTTCGGGAATTATCTGCGGCAGGTAGTGAAACAGCGCCGTGCTGAGCAAAATGCCGTAGATGGTTTTTGCCCCAAAGTGGCGGCCTATAATCTGCACGCCGAGCAGCAGCAGCAAGGCGTTTGCCAAGAGGTAGGAGTAGGAAATCTCAAAGCCGGTAGCGTAGTAAATCAGCGCACCGATACCGCCTACGCCGCCACCCACAATGCCGTTGGGGACAATGAACGTAACCCACGCAAAAACGTAGATGAGCAAGCCAACAGAAATAACGGCGTAGTCTTTCAGTATGTTGAAGTATTTTTTTTGCATAAAACGAATTTCACAGTCCACCACAACTCACCGTTTACACCTCACCACTTGCGGCTTGCTGTCTTCTTACGTAATCGCTCACCCGCAGGCGTATGCGCAGCACCTCCTTGCGTAGCCCGCTGATGAGCAGCGCACCGTCGTCTTTCAGTTCCATCGTAATATCGTCCTCAAACATAGTCAGCACGCGCCGCATGGGGCTGTATGCACGGAAAACGAGCTTGGCGCTTTCGCTTTTCACCAGCTTGTAGTCGCTCCTTGACATTATTTCGCGCAGCGGCTGCTCGTGCCGCTCCATGCCTCCCTCCGGCAGCGGCTCTTTTACCGACAGGAAGCCAATAAACGGGTAGCACACGCCCAGCAGCGACAGCCCGATAAGCAGGCGCGGCGTGAAGAGCGTAGAAAAATCGGGCATCGTGGTGAGCGATTTGCCGCTCACCACGTGCAAGATAACGTACAGCAGTATGAAAAAAATGTAGAAGTACGCTACTTGCTTGACCGCCCGTATGGGGTATCGCCTCCACTGCCTGTCGCTGACGAAGCGTAGCCCTACCGCCTGTTTGGTCGCTTTCAAATTTTGTGCCATACAAGCGCTGCCGCCCCAAGTACAGCGCCGTTCTTGTTGCAGAGGTGCGAAAGCAGCAGCTGGGTGCTTGCCTCCTGCACAACCTGCCCTTGCTCGGTGCGCTTGCAGTAGTTTTTCAGCATGTTTTTGTTCATCGACTTGCGCGTGGGGGTTAGCAGCAGGTCGCCGGAGTTGGCCAGGCCGCCGTACAAAAAGATGGCTTCGGGGCTGCTGAACGCAACGATGTTGGCCAAGGCAAGCCCCAGCATTTCTCCGGTTTTTTCAAATACCTCCAGCGCCATGCTGTCGCCTTGCAGCGCGGCATCGGCAATGTACTTGGGCGTAATTTCGTTGAAAGAGGCCGCCTTGAGCAAGCTCTTCTCGGTGAAGTAGCGGCGCGACATCACCTCAAAAGCGGTTTGCTTTAGCCCCGTTGCCGACACGTAAGTTTCCAGGCAGCCCACTCTGCCGCAGCCGCAGCGTCGTCCATCCGGTGTCATGATGAAGTGCCCTATTTCGCCTGCAAATCCGTCGCAGCCATACACCAGCTCTCCGCCAACAACAATGCCGCTACCCAAGCCCGTGCCGAGCGTTATGGACACAAAATCTTTCATCTCCTTGGCGCCGCCGTACACCATTTCGCCAATAGCAGCAGCGTTGGCGTCGTTGGTTATCCGTATGGGAAGCTCCGGAAAGTATGCCTGCATGAGCTCAACGAAGGGTACTACTTCTTGCTGCCACGGCAGGTTGGCCGCAAACTCAATGGTACCCTTGCTGTAGTTGGCGTTTGGCGCGCCAACGCCAACGCCGGCCAGCTCAACCGGAGCATTTGCCTGGTGCTGCAAAACAAATGCAGCCTCGCACAGCGACTTCACAAAATCGGCGGCGCTCACCCCCGAAGTGTTTACGGGGGTAGGAACGCTGCTCTCCGCCAAAATATTTCCGGCGCTATCTACCAGCCCAAGCTTGGCGCTCGTTGCGCCGATGTCAATACCTAAAACGACTTTTTTCATGTGTTTACATTTAAAATATTAAATTTTGACAACCTCCAAATACGGTGGATGCTGCAAGAATGAGCTTGCTTGCAGCGTTACCACACCATAAATTTCTTACAAACTTACATGAAAATCCCCGAATTTACAAGCGTATGAATAAAATAGGTGTATTTTACCACTAAGCCGCCCTTCTCACAGGCATTTTTAAGAAAATCAATGATTTTCGACCATCTGTTTGTTCATGGATAATACCCGCAATCGGGGCATATTTTCAGCGCGCTTTCGACTCCAAAGTTGATAACTTTTCAGGCGACCATAACAGATTGCCTGTTTTTTGGAGAATGAGGGAGAAATGTTTTAACTCCTCAGTATCAATAATATAAATCAAACTACTCTTTGCTTTTACCGCATACTTGGGAGAAAAATTCCGTGGCCGTCTCAGCATAAGATACCGTAAATGTTGATTACTCAGCGGTAAATCAAAGAACTTTTCGTAACTTTGGCAAAAATTATGCCGGATATTTACAAAGATATTTTGGTTTTCTGCGCTGACGTATTTTTGCTCCCGCTGTCCCTAATAACTATCAAAAAATATTTCTTAATAGCAGCATAAATTGCTATTATACAAAAAAGTAGCCTATGGAAACTTTTAAGCACGAGCTGGAAAACAACATTTTGCCTTTTTGGCTCAACCACATGCAGGATCGCAAGCAGGGCGGTTTTTACGGACGTATTGACGGAAACGGCATGTTGCACCCGCAGGCCGGCAAGGGCGTAGTGCTCAATGCCCGTATCCTGTGGACATTCTCTGCCGCCTACCGCCTGCTGAAAAAACCCGAATACAAAGCCGCAGCGCAGCGCGCTTTCAGCTACATCGTTGGCTACTTTATGGACGAGGAGTTTGGCGGCGTGTACTGGGAGGTAGACTGCAAGGGACGTCCGGTGAACACCAAAAAGCAAATGTATGCGCAGGGATTTGCCTTGTATGGCATTTCGGAATTTTACCGCGCTACCGGCGAGGAAAGAGCCCTGGCGCTGGCAAAAAAAATTTTCTACCTCATAGAAAAACAGCGCGACAGCAGCGCGGGCGGCTACCTCGAAGCCTGTACGCGCGAGTGGGGCGAGCTGGACGATATGCGCCTGAGCTACAAGGATGCCAACGAGAAAAAAACGATGAACACCCACCTGCACATTCTTGAGGCCTACACCAACCTTTGCCGCGTGTGGAGCAACCCGCAGCTGCACGAGGCGCTGCGAAGCTTGATAGCCATTTTTACGGAAAAAATACTGAGCCAATCCGGCCATCTTACCTTGTTTTTCGACGAAGCGTGGAGCGTGAAATCGGCTAACGTATCCTACGGGCACGATTTTGAAGCGTCGTGGCTGCTGTGGGAAGCCGCCAATGTGCTGGGCGACGCAAACCTGCTGGAGCAGGTAGCGGCGCTCTCGCTGAAAATTGTCGGCGCGGCGGCGGAAGGCTTACAGTTCGACGGCGGCGTGATTTACGGGCGCGGCGACGGCCACATTGACGGCGACCGCCACTGGTGGGTGCAGGCCGAAGCGGTACTTGGTTTTCTGTATGCCTGCAAAAATTCCGGCAACGAAGATTATTTGGAAAAAGCAACCTGCGTGTGGCGGTACATCCAAACCTGCATAGCCGACAAAGCAGACGGCGAATGGTACTGGAGCCGCAAAACCGATGGCAGCGTTAACCGCGACGGCGACAAGGCGGGGTTCTGGAAGTGCCCGTACCACAACAGCCGTATGTGCATGGAGGTGATTGAACATTTTGGTGATTTTCCGGTTATGAAAAAAACACCTTTTGCATTGGTTACCGCCGCCGCGCTATCTGCCTGCGCTTCGCCGCCCCAGGACGACACGGACAGCCGTCGGGCAGCCTCCATTGTGGCGCAAATGACGCTGGAGGAAAAAGTGGGGCAAATGGCGCAAATCAGCGTTGACATGCTGTGCACGGGCAACGACACGCCCCCCACCGGCACATTGCAGCTCGACATGGACAAGCTGCGCGAAGCGGTGGCTACCTACCACGTGGGGTCTATCCTCAATGCGCCCAACACCCGCGCGCGGACTACCGAGTGGTGGAACAAAGCCATTGCCCAAATACAGGAGGTGGCAATGAACGAAACGCGCCTGAAAATCCCCGTGCTGTATGGGCTGGACGAAATTCACGGCGCGACTTACGTCGCCGGCGCCACCCTGTTCCCGCAGGAAATAGGGTTAGCCGCCACGTGGAATCCCGTACATGCAAAGCGAATGGGCGAAATAGCCGCCTACGAAACCCGCGCCGCCAACGTGCCGTGGAACTTTGCGCCGGTGCTGGACCTGGGCGCCGACCCGCGCTGGGCGCGACAGTACGAAAATTTCGGCGAAGACCCGTATTTGTCCTCCGTTTTTGGCTACCAGCTGGTGAAAGGCTACGAGGGCGAGGAGAACAGCGTGGGCGATGCCACTAAAGTAGCCGCCTGCATGAAGCATTTTATCGGCTACTCCACGCCTGTGAGCGGAAAAGACCGCACTCCTGCTTACATTCCCATGCACGCGCTGCTGGAGTACCACGTTCCGCCTTTCCAAGCCGCTGTGGATGCCGGCGTGCAAACCGTGATGGTTAGCTCGGGCAGCGTCAATAACCAGCCTGTTCATGCAAGCCGCGACCTGCTTACCAAGCTGCTGCGCGAGCAAATGGGCTTCAAGGGCGTGATTGTAACCGATTGGGAAGACATCAACAACCTCCATCGCCGCGAAAAAATGGCGCCGTCCATCAAGGAGGCCATCAAGGCAAGCATCAACGCCGGCGTGGATATGTCAATGGTACCTTACGACTACAAGACTTTCTGTACGTTGCTCCTTGAGCTGGTAACCGAAGGCGCCGTACCGCTGTCGCGCGTTGACGATGCGGCAGCAAGAGTAGTAGCGCTGAAGCTAAAGCTGAATTTGTTCAAAACGCCCAACACGTTCGGCAGCGATTACCCCAAGTTCCACGCGGAAGAATTTGCGCAAGCCTCCTACGAGGCTGCCGCCGACGGCATCACGCTGCTAAAAAACAGCAACGGCGTTTTGCCCCTTACAACCGGCGTAAAAATTCTGGTTGCCGGCCCCAACGCCGTCAGCAAGCGCGCCCTCAACGGCGGGTGGACGTTCTCGTGGCAGGGCGAAAAAGTAGATGAGTTCGGCGGCGATTGCCCTACCCTGCTGGAAGCCATCCGGCAAAATTTTGGCGACGAAAACGTTGCCTACGTGCCGGGCGTGAGCTACACCGCCGCTACCGAATACGCCACAGAGCACAAGGACAGATTCGACGAAGCCATCGCTGCGGCGCAGAATGTCGACTGCATCATTTTGTGCTTAGGCGAAAATTCCTACTGCGAAAAACCTGGCGATATCAAAGACCTGTATCTCAACGATTTGCAAACTGAGTTGGCGCAGGCCATGCTGCAAACCGGAAAAAAAGTAGTGGTGGTATTAAGCGAGGGGCGGCCGCGCGTAATTTCCAAATTTTCGTCGAAGGTGGATGCCATTGTGCAGACCTACCTGCCCGGCATGTACGGCGCCCAAGCGCTTGCCGATATTTTGGCCGGCAAAGTCAACCCGTCGGGCAAGCTGCCCTACACCTATCCGGCTTTTCCAAACTCTCTGGTACCCTACTACCACAAGCATAGCGAAGAGCAGAAGAAAAGCGCCGGCGCCTACAGCTACGAGGGCGACTTCAACCCCGAATACCCCTTTGGCTTTGGGTTGAGCTACGCTACGTTTGAGTACGCCAACCTGCGCGTGGACAAAACGCAGCTGCCGCTTGGCTCCAAAGAAGAAGTTGAAATTTCGATAGACGTGAAAAATACCGGCAGCCGCGCCGGAAAGGAGGTGGTGCAGCTCTACACGAGCGACCTCTACGCTTCGCTCATCCCCGACGTGAAGCGGCTGCGGCGGTTTGAAAAGGTTGCGCTGGAAGCAGGCGAAACCAAAACCGTTACCTTCAAGATTACCCTCAACGATTTATCGTTTATTAATCCGGAAAATCAGCGCGTAGTGGAGCCGGGCGACTTTGAGCTGCAAGTTGGCACCTCGTCGGGCGATATAAGAGAAAAAGCGCTGTTTACGGTACGGTAAGCCCCCTATCGCTTATTTATTTACAATTCTATAGGTAAGTCCTGCTTTTATCCACAGCCCCGGCTGCGGGATGTTGCCAAAGTCAAAGTAGGTAACGTTAAGCAGGTTTGTGGCTTCGGCAAAAATGTTGCAGCGTTCATCTTCCCAGCATATTTTTAAATCGCACAGCCAGAATGGTTTGAACTGCGTTGCCGCGGCGTAGGTTTTGGCGTTGGCGTCAAAAGGCTTGTAGCTTCCGGCGCGCTGCCGGTACTGCAGGTGCCACGAGGCGTACAGCTTGCCCCATACGCCATGCCGGAGCGTTGCAGTGAGGTGGTGGCGCAGCTGCTCTACCACGTAGCTTGCCGTTTTCTCTTCGTCGCTTGGCATGGCGTACAGGTAGGCGTAGCTGATGGCCGCCTTCTTGAGAAAGCGCCCTTGCGGTGCATACTCGGCGCGAAGGCTCACGCCGGAGGTCGCAACGTTGGCAATATTTTGCGAGTACCAAAGGTTGTCGTCCGGATTGAGCCTCCAGTTGATGATGCGGTAGCCGTAGCGGTAAAATCCCGAGGCGGAGGCGCTCCACGAAGCCCTGCGGTAGCGCAGCGCAAGCTCTCCGGTAACGGCTTCTTCCGGCTTCAAATTGGGGTTTCCCCTGTACGAGCCTACGCTGTAGTACAGGTCGGTAAACGTTGGCAGGCGGTAATCGTTGCTGCCGGCAGCGGTTACCTGCCACGCGGCGTTGAGGTCGTACGCCACATTTCCGCCAGCGTACGCCCTGAAGCCAAAGTCGTTGCTGCCGGCGCCCATTACCCCAAGCGTAATGTGAAGCTTCCGCACGTGGAGCGTACGCTGCAAAAAGGCCGAGAGGTGCTCGCGCTTTTTTTGGCGCGTGTAGAAAGCGTTGCTTCCGTCCTCTCCCCTCACGGCGACAGGCTTCGGCGTTGGCTCACCCAGAGCGCTGCTGTAAATGTGCTCGTAGCGGTAGCCGAATCCGGCGGCGCTCGTCCCGAATTTGTCGAGGCGGGTAAGCTGCGCCAGCCCTCCCGCCATATCGGTGCGGTGGTAGTTGTGGCCAGCGTACCAGTCGGGAGGGTCGGTATGGAAAAGTTCGTACCGGTCGTAATGCTGGCGGTGGTAGAGGGTTGCAGAAAGCCCCCACGCTCCCTTTTCGGCGCTGTAGCGCACGCTCGATAGCACCGTTTGCGTACGGTCGTGCTGGCGAAGATACTCCGGAGTGTAGAAGCTGTTTGCCCCAAAATCCTTGCTCTGGTAGCCCAGCTGCCCGCTGAGAACGCCGCTTTTTCCGGTGGCGTAGCGCACCTGCGCGTACACGTTGGCAACGTCAAATTCGGTGTTGGCGGCGTAACCGTCGCTCGTGCTCCTGCTTGCCGATGCAGCCACGCGCAGAGATTTTGCGGCAAAGCTTCCCGCAGCGCTGCCGCTTTGGTAGCCGTGCATGCCCTGCGTTAGCCCCACGGAGGCGCCCGAGCGCTCCGGTGTGCTCGTAACGATGTTGATGGCGCCGCTGTACGTAACCGCGCCAAATGCCCACGCGCCGGGGCCTTGCAGCACCTCTATGCGCTGCACGTCTTCGAGGTTAATGGGAATATCTAAGGAGTAGTGGCCGGTTTGCGGGTCGGTAATGTTTACGCCGTTGAGGAGGACGACCGTTTGGTCGAAGGCGCCGCCGCGGAGGGATATGTCGGCCTGCACGTTGTTGCTGCCGCGCGTTCGGATGTCAACGCCGTCAACGTAGCGCAGCAGGTCTTGGATGTTCTGCACCGCCGCCCGCTCAATGTCGCTGCGGCCGATGAGGGCTACCACGCGCGCCGGCTCGGCAATGGCCAGCGCTTTATCGCCCGTTACCGTAATTTCGTCTATGGGTATGGGGCTGTCCTCGCGCTCGCGCTCGACGGCCTGATTGGCGCTTGCCTGCGCCGACGCTTGCTGTGCGCTGAGCGTTACCAGCGACAAGCTTGTGGCCAGCACGCCGATTTTTATTTGCTTACCGAGGCTGTTGAACACAGCGTAGCGCTTGTGCATCCAGCGGCAAAAGCAAATAGCGCTTTTGGTTTTTCTACTTTTCATTTTTTCTTCTTTTTTTCTTTTCTTCTTCTCTTTTTCTCTTTTTCTTCTCTTCTGTCATAAAGCATTGGAAAATTCGATGTTATCAACACCGTAGGAGTTCCTGAACAGAATATCAAACCGGCCGCTGCTTACCGTCATGTTAGCATTTTCGCCATTTTCGATAAATGTTCCGGCAAGCTCAAATGTTCCGGAAAGGCTTACGCCGCGGCGCTCGCCTGAGTTGGTGTATATAATTCGGCTACGGGTAAAGCGGAGCGAAGCAGATGTGATGTTTAGCCGCTCGGCTAAATTCTCGCCGTTGGGCTGAAATTCCGTCAAAAGAGTACGCTGCTGAAGGGAGAAATTTTGGTTAACCAGCGCCTGCAATCCGGCGAGCGAGTCGGATATTTCCGCTTGAAACTCGAATGACAGCTCCGCCGCGCTGTAGGGCATTTTGTACCCCGACATGGAAAACCTGACCGTCCCGCTTTCCGTTTTTGAAATGCGCGCGCCGGCCGTGCCGTAGCCGTAAGCGGAGAGCGTCCAAATCTGGTCAAACGTCCCATGCTTGTTGGCAGTAGTAATCTTTGCCCCGGCCGTGTTGAAGCCATACTCCGTGTATTTGGGCAAATCGCCGTCGGGCAGCATTACGTAGTTGTCAAATTCGGGCTCGTCAATGTTTGGCGTGCAGCCGGGCAAGGCTGGCATTGTCAGGCATGTGGCGAAAAGCGTAGCGAGCAGCATTTTTTTCATTTGCATAATTCTTTTTTAGCCGTAAAAAATAAACAGAGGAATGTATAGCGCTATCTGTGCAGTAATACCCATATTCATTTGGTAGTAGGTTGTATTGCTCTTGGAGAGCTTAAACGGTATGCCCGCCTCCAGCCTGAAGTTAGGGGTATCGAAGCTTCCCCAGCGAAAGCCCACCTTGAGGTGCGCGTTGACAAAAAAGGGGTCAACGCTTTCAAAGTAGGACGTGAGCCGCTGCTTAACCTCTTCCGTAGTGCTTACTCCGGTAATGAATTTGGTCGTAGCGTAAAGGTTAACGTTAGCTTTTGCGCTGCCCTTGAGGTAAAGCCCGTAGTCGGTATCGTTAACCAGCGCGAAGGTTACCTCAACCGGTACGCTAACGTACGACGCAACCGACCGTACATCGTTTACAGAGGTGTAGTGCACGGTAAGGTCATCCTCGTGGTCAACAACGTAGGCAGCGCCCTTGTAGCTTGGCCAGCCGCCGGAAAGGAAGCTGTTGAGCTGCGAGTAGTAAACTCCTGTGGCAACGGTAAGGCGCATGTTCAGAAAGCCTTTTTCGCCCAGCAGGCCAACGTGAAGCAGGCTGGCGGCGGGCGTAAGGTTGGGGCCGTTGCGAAAATCCTCCTGGCGCGTTAGCGTAGCGCGGTACAGGCTGTAGCCTGCCGAAAATCCCAGCTGCACGCTGTTGTCCGGTATATAGGTGCGGTGAAAGTAGTACTGGTGGTCGGCGTCGTAGCCCGGCAAGAGCTTACCCCTGCCGGACGCTGTATGGGTGCAGCTTAGCAGCGCTACCGACAAACCTATTGCGTAAAGTATTCTCATTAATGTATAGCCAAATGGGATTTTTTGAGGAATACAAAGATAATACAAATATTGGAAAGTGGTTTTTTCCCAGGCTAAATCTTTTTTTGAGGTGCTATGAAGATGGTTAGTGTGCCAAAAATGATTTTGTTGCAACGGCGAGGAACGCTTGCGC
>JAISGH010000103.1 GCA_031263185.1 Prevotellaceae bacterium
AACCGTAGATACGAATATTTTAATGTTCAGCAAGGATAAAAACCGACAACAAACGCAAGCTTGCGTGGTCAAAAAGGAAGGTATAAAAGATTTGAGCGTTTATTTTAGACAAAACGCTGAATGCTGTAAATTCGGCCCTGACAGTTGGGTGATCCTTTCTCCCATTGAGCAACAGATAAAGGCTAAAATTGAGGCTGTTGGAACACCGCTGAAGGATTGGGATATTCAAATTTATCGCGGTATTCTGACAGGATATAATGAAGCTTTTATCATTGACGGAAAGAAGAAAGACGAATTGATTGCAGAAGACCCAAAATCAGCCGAGATTATACGACCTATTTTACGTGGCAGAGACATAAAAAGATATGGTTACGATTTCGCTGATTTATGGCTAATCAATACTCATAATGGCATAAAGGAAAAAGGAATAAAACCTATAAACATAGATGATTATCCTGCCATTAAAAAACACTTAGATAAATATTTTCCGGAATTGAAAAAACGTGCAGACAAAGGCAATACTCCATACAATTTAAGAAATTGTGCTTATATCGAGGATTTTTCTAAGCAAAAAATAGTATGGTTAACAATAACAGATTCGCCAAAATTCGCAATGGATTCATCCAAATCTATTTGCCTCAATTCGGTATTCTTCATGACAGGTAGTGACTATTTGTATATAATTTTAGCTTCACTAAACTCAAAACTAATCGAATGGTATTTTGACGGTATATGTGTATCGACTGGAGAGGGAACCAATAAATGGGAAAAGTTTGTGGTTGAGAGAATACCCATTCCAAAACCAGATAAGCAAATCGAACAACAAATAGAGAAATTATTGTTATTAAAAAAACATAAAGAAATTGATAAATTGATTTATAATATGTACGGATTAAGCGAAAAAGAGATAAATTTTATTGAAATTCTATAAATTCTATCTCTTCTTCTGAAAGTTTGTATATATTATAAACTATGTCATCAATATTTTGATAATCTTCTATTTGCAACATTTTTTCTATTTGCTGTTTAGTTTCGAAATCTGGAATAGGTATTTTTATGGGCTCAATAGCCTGCACACTTATTAATAAATCACCTGTTCCTGTTTTAGGTGAATCTTGTAGCATATAGTTTCCTAATCTAGAATTTAATATTCCAACCAGATATTGCAGGTTCTCTCCCGTTGCAAAACATGTACTATCAAGAACTGTATGCTTCTTTTCATCATAACAAAATCGAAGAATTGAACCTACTCGTTTCCACACAATTTTTTGTTTATCTAAATCCTCCCAATAACTTATCGAGTCTTGTGTCTCAAACCATTTATTATTAGTCCTTTTCCTTGCTCCTGCTTCGCCTGTCTGCTTCAGTCGGTCATAGCCAAAGCTCATAAGATGCTTTTTTACAGCCGGATACTGTTCGATATCTATTTTAAGACTTGGAAATGTTATAATTAAGTATAAATCAGCAAATTGATAACTGTATCTTTTAATATCTCGCCCTCTGAGTAACGGTCGTATAATCTCGGCTGATTTTGGGTCTTCGGAAATCAATTCGTCTTTCTTCTTTCCGTCAATGATAAAAGCTTCATTATATCCTGTCAGAATACCGCGATAAATATGAATATCCCAATCCTTCAGCGGTGTTCCAACAGCCTCAATTTTAGCCTTTATCTGTTGCTCAATGGGAGAAAGTATCACCCAACTGTTGGAGCCAAAGCTGCAATCAGCGGCATTTTGCCTAACAAAAACGCTCAAATCTTTTATACCTTCCTTTTTGACCACGCAAGCTTGCGTTTGTTGTCGGTTTTTATCCTTGCTGAACATTAAAATATTCGTATCTACGGTTGCCGATTCGAATATTTTTACGCCGGCAAAGTCTATTAATTGGAGCGGATTGGTATTTTCAGCAAAGAACCTCCGCGTATTTTCTCCATAACCTGCCCGCATCCATTTATTGGATGTTATGAAGCATAAATATGCTTGTGGTTTAAGTAGTTGATAGCCTCGTTCGTAAAACAGCGAGTATAAATCGCCCATGCTGTCAAATGTCTGATACGGACTTGGGATGTTTTTTTTATTTTCCTTTTTGGGTCCGTAAAGTTTTGACAATTCACCGCCGTTTTTTTGCAGCTGAACATACGGCGGATTGCCGATAATGATGTCAAAACCTTGCGTAACGCCAAACATCCGTTCAGCATCAAAAAACGGCGAAGTGGCGTTTGGGTTATAAGGATCCCAATCCGAAATTTTTTGTGCAGTGTCGTTGTCGTAGCCGATTTCTTTCAGTTTTTTGGCAATTTGTCCGCGCAGTTCGCGGTCTTTTTGCCGATATTTTGCTTTTGTTTCTGATGTGCGTGCGCTGAAATGCTTGTGCCGTACTACTGCAAGTTCTTTTTCGAGCGGAGCAATAATATCCATGCCAATAGTCAGTTGCGTCGGTTTGTCAAGTCCTGTGAGCGTGTTTGCTGCCACAAATTTGGTTTCGAGGTTTGGCAGCGGGCGTATTCCCAAATTCGGTTTTTCGGGGTTAGGGGTTTGCTCGCATACCAATGAAATAAAAAATCGCAGCTTTGCAATCTGCACAGCAATCGATTGAATATCAATACCAAAAATACAATTTTCAATCAAAAATAATTTTCGCCCATAATTCAGCTCGTTATTTTCAAATGCCTCCTCAATATTTTTAATGGCAAATTCACGCGCCTTTTCGTCTTCAATCTTTTCTGCCAGAGAAAGTTGCCGCTGTTTCCAGAGATTGTTATTAGGATCGAGCTTTTGTAAAACCTGCACCATTTTATTGAGAATACCCATAGGAAATGCACCCGAACCACAGGCGGGGTCAAGAATTTTGCAATTATCAAGAGCCGAAATCAATTTTTGAGTATTTTCTTTGTCAAAAGGATTTTCGGAATTGTCGTCAAACAAAATTTTCAGGTTGTTTTCCAAATCATTTTCATTCAAAAAATCATTTTTCAAATATGCAATGAGCGATTCCTGCACCATATAGTCCACAATTTCGCGGGGCGTGTAGAAACTGCCGGTCTGTTTGCGGGCGGTTGTTTGCGTTTCAGGATTATAGCTTGCCAAAAGATTTTCAAAAACTTTTCCCAAAAGTTCAGGGTCAAGCGCAATTTCCACATCGACAGGCGTATTTTCTTCAATCGTGAAATTATAGGTTTGCAAAATATCAATCAATCCGCGAACTTTGTACGTTTTGCTTTTGGTATCGTAAATTTCATTTAAATCAACCGATTTTTCCTCATTAAAAAACAGAAAATCAGGAATTTTTAAAAGTTCTTCCTTATCTGTTCGATTTGAAAAACAGTCAATTCGTATTTCGTTTTCCTGTCCAATATTTTTATCCAGATTTTCAAAAAGCCCGCCGTTGAGAAAAGGAATATTTTGTATGAGTTTGAGAAATCGCTCTTTGTCTTTGAAAAATCTTTCGTAGCGGTAAAAACCTTGAACACCGCTTTGCCGATTGACAAATTTTCTCTTTTCACCCATTTCAGTATTAAGTGTGGCAAAAAAGAGATTTTGCAAAATTGCTTTATAATAAGTGCTCCCTGCTTTATCTTTGTAATTCAATATATTAGAAAGTTTTTGCCTGTCAAAAAAATCATTGTCTATTAATTTTTTCTGTTTCAAAAACCAGACAAACATCAATCGCGTAATCAGGCGAATAACCGCAGTTTCATTACTGTTTTGCGGAAATTGCACATTTTGCAACGCCCAAAAATACCAGTTTGAAAGTTCTTTGAAAAATTCTTTAGTAAGCATTTCGACAGAAAATGCATCCATCAATGTTTTGAGCGAAACTCCGTCGGTTAGCAATTTTGTAAATCGCTCAATTGCCGTATGGTAGTGTTGCGTTTCATCGCCAAACACAAATGTAAACCGTTTTGGCGAAGTTTCTTCGCCTTTTATGTCGGAAATAAGCGAAACCCGCCATGCCACCCCGTCGTCGAAAACGGCAAGCGCAGCGTCGAACACTCCCCAACGCGGGTTGGTAAAGGTTTTTACAAGGTTTCGCAGCCCAACGCGGCGATGAACAACGCTTCCGCTGTTGAGCCTGAAATAGAAAAGCCCGATTTCAGCGTCGGGAGCGGAAAGCTTGCCGAGATAGTACGCCGTTTCGGTTTCGGTCGAAACGGCGAGCTGTTCGGGCGTTTGCCTCAATTCGCGCACTCCGAAAAGGTTGAGCAGCATAGCTTGCCAGGTATCGGCGCTGAACGCCGACTGAAAAATGGTCTGCAATTCTTCTTTTGAATACATTATCCTGTTCATCTTAAAAATCTTACTAAAATCATGATTCAGACAGTCAAATAAACGTTTCAGAAATTACAATATTTGGTTCGGTATTATCAATAGTCGATTCGGTCGAAACGGCTGTATAGTACTTGTCGTAGAGTTCATTTATCTGAATATCAATTTCATACTGTTTGTTTTTCATAATCTGCCTGTCGTTTTTAAGCTCGCGCGAAATGGTGCGGACTGTTTTTGCCAGCTGTGCGTAGATGCCCTGCTGAATATATTCACGAAGGCGCTTACAGCGACTGCGAATATCGTCATCTTCGGTTACCAGAGCATAACTTTGCAGAAACCGCTGCGCTTCGGCAGTGCCGCGGTCGTGCGATAATTCGTTCAAACTGCCGGTATCCTGCTGCGTAATACTTTCCATCTTAAATTTTTGCAAAGCACGATTAACCTGTTCGTAATGAATCGATTCGGCATCTGCAAACGGCGCAGCCTGTTCCTCGCATTTTGCTTTCAAAATAAAAGCGGCTTCGAGGAAATCTATCGGTTTTACTTCGCTTTGCGAAACGTTGTAATATTCTGTTTTTCTTGGCGATGAAACAAAAGCGATTGTTTCGTTGGATGCGTGGCGCACCGCGTCTGTACATTTTCTTGCCACGCGGCTTTTCATCGGCAACGCCTTTATTTTTTTGTAAAGAGCACGGTCGGTATTGTACAGCTCCCGCACTTCGCGCAGCAGCTCCAACTGTTTATCGACCTTGTCTTTGACTTTGGGGTTGAAAAGCTGAAATTCGCGAACAATTTCCTCCTTTGAATAAATCTGGGCATCTTCGCCCAAAGCCGAATGAAATCCCTGCAACTTGATTAAAGCGTTGCGGTAGAGCTGAATTTGCGCATCGCCCTGCGCCGACGGATAAAACATATAATTATAGATTTCGCCTGCAACCGAGCCGATACGGTTTACGCGCCCGATGCGCTGCATCAGTCGGGTTGCGTTCCAGGGCGAATCGTAGTTGACAATCACGTTTGCGCGGTGCAGATTGACGCCTTCCGCCAGCACATCCGACGTGAGAAGAATATTGTATTTGTTGTCGAAATGTTCATAATTGGCGTCGAAGCAGCGGCGAATTGCGTCAAATTCGCGAGTGCGATTTACCGATGTAACTTCCAAAATATCGTGCCGCTGCAATTTTTCTATCAGATTTTTTTTCAGATAGTTGAGGGTATCTACGCTTTCCGAAAAAACAACCACCTTTCCGGTTGGATTTTTTTGTTTGTCAAACAGCTCTGTTTTCAGTTTTTCGACGAACAAATCAAGCTTGGGGTCGTCGGTAATTTTGTCCCACTGATTTTTCAGCTTAATCAGGCAATCGCGGTCGGCTTCAAGCATTGGCAGCAATTCTTCGGTAATTTCTGTTTCTTCTTCCGCTTCCGTATCTGCGATTTTTTGTGGTTTGGCAGTAAAATCGTCGGGCGCAAAAACAATGTCCGCAGCGTCATAACCTTTTTCCACAGCGTATTCAATAATTCGGTCGAGTTCCCAACCTTTTGCCTGCAAGTCTTTAATTTTCAATTCTGGCGCAACAATAATTTTGCCTTCTGCAAACATTTTAATCATATCGTTTGTAATACGCAAAAACGTATCGAGCGATTTACGAAAGGCATCAAAGCTGCTTTCCAGACGTTTAACCATATGAACACGATATATTTCGGCAAGGTTTTTGCCGATATTGGCAGGATTTTTGAATTTCTTGCTGTGTTCCTCATTCAGAAACTCAACCGCACGGTATCGGGCATAGTGCAATTCGTTTGCCAGCACGTTTAATGTGCTGTAAAACAGCTCGTTAAGCTTGCCGTTTAATTTGTATGTCAAATCGTTGGGCGGTAATATGTCGGGGAATTTAATTTTTTGGTCGTCCAAATCGTGCTGATAATCCTCGTCGTTCATAATATTATGGCGGGTACGGCGAACGGTGATTTTATCGAGAGCCTGATTGCGGATTTCCTCATAAATGGCATCTATCTCGGCTGTGTCTGTCAAACGTTTGCGAGCTTTCATTATTTGGTTGTAGCGATCAATACGCGGCGCGAAAAATGCCTGTAAATTGCTTATTCCGGCTATGGTACAGCGTCGCGCATCCTGAAACAGCAGCATCAAATTGAGCAGGTCGTTCGGGCGATTATTCAAAGGGGTAGCCGAAAGCAGCATGATTTTTTTCCGTTCGCTTTTTATCAAACCGGCATTATTGCGGGGCGACTTGCAAATCTGCTGCAATTCGTCGTATCGCGTAGTGCTGTCGCTGCGGAATCCGTGCGCCTCGTCAACAATTATCAGGTCAAATTCTTCTTTGGCCTTGTAATTGTTTTTGCCTTCAATCACTTTCGACAAGCTGCCATTGCTTACAAACTGCGCTTTTTTGCTGATTCCGAACCGCCGGAACGTATCTTTCCAGTTGTCTTTCAATGCGGGCGGATAAACAACCAAAATATTGGTATTGCGTCCGTTTGCCTCTACAAATCGTTTTGCAATCATCGTTGCCACAATAGTTTTACCCAAACCTACCACATCTGCAAGGAAAAAACCGTTGTGTTCGCAAAGCATCTGATAGCCCTGAATTACAGCATCGCTTTGATATTTCAGGTTGCGGATACCGTCGGGCAAAGCGGTAGAAAAATCATCTTCAATCTGGTCGCCGAAACTGTCAATCAACACCTTGATATACAATTCGTAAGGAGTGGGATAGATGCCAATGTGGGTTTTAATTTTGCTTTTTTCAATATCATTTGCAGTAATCGGAATAGCTGTTTCCCACAGCTTATCAAATTCTTCCTTGCAGAAAGCCACATCATCATAATCTTTCATAGCCACATTCAGCTCGTAACGTGGCGGTTCTGTCAGCCCCAATCCCGATTCCGAAATATTGGAAGACCCCATAATAACCCAGCCGTCGCTGTGCTGGGAATGAGTTTGCGGCAGGCAGAGGTAAAATTTGGCGTGTAAATTTTTTGTCGCATGAATTTTCATTTCCACTTTGCCTGTATGCAGGTCGTCGCACAGCTGTAAAATTCCCTGTTCAACCTCCGGCGCATAGCGGGCAGCCTGTACGTCGTTGATAAAATCCTGACTGTAAATCTCTTTTGCTTCTTCTTCATTGCCCAGCATCAGCATGGCGCGGTTATGCTTGCGAAAAATATTGTCGATATTGATTCCGACAAGAATTTGAATTTTCTGCACATTTGCAAGTTCTTCCCGCAGGCGAAAATAACCGGACGACCTGAAAAAACCAACAACAGCGTGAAAGCTGTGAAAATTTGCCATACCCTGCGCAATCCCTCCGAATTTATCGAAGAGGGTGTTACCTGTCTGATTTGTAAAGAATTTTGAGGACATAATTATCTTTCTTTTTTTGCTGATACGAGTAAATCTTTTATTTCCACATTCAACAATTCTGCGATTGTATGTAGTGTTTCAAGCGATGGTTGTACTTCATTGGTACACCATCTTGATACCGCTGTTTCATTCTTGCCCAATTATTCGGGTGAACGACAAAATTCCCATTCCTATAAAGTGCTAAGGGATGAGAAATAAATAACATATAACGGATATAAAAGCTGTAGAGACCTCACCCCCAGCCCCTCTCCAAAGGACCGCGCGGAGTGGCCGAAATGTAACTCATGTTAATTATGCAATATATTGAATTTTAAATACAAAGATACTATTTTTTGCTGACTTGTACAAGATTTTTAATGATTTTTAAGAAAAAATTTTTCTGTGCTTTTTTAGTTTTCACGCAGCCTCCAAAAGTTTTTCAGCTGGGAGCAGCTGATCACCTGACCTACTTCTACTCGAATACTGAAAATGGCATAAAAAAGTTGTATCTTTGCGCAATAAATCATAGCTATCCGAACTTTTAATCTTTAATTTTTTTGGCGATGAAAATTCTATTTATTGGCGGGACAGGCACCATTAGCGCGGCCATTTCTCGCGCACTTCTTGCCGAAGGGCATGAGCTTTACCTTATCAACCGTGGCAGCAGGAACAGCCTCCTTCCCCAAGGAGCAACTTCGCTGCTGGCCGATGTTAACGACGAGCAAAAAGTAGCAGCGCTAATCAAAGATTTGACCTTTGATGCCGTTGCCGACTTTATAGCTTTTGTGCCGGAGCACTTGGAGCGCGACTACCGGCTGTTTAAGGGGAAAACAAAGCAGCTGGTTTTCATCAGCTCTGCCTCGGCGTACCAAAAGCCGCTGTCGGATTACCGAATATCGGAGGGAACGCCGCTTGCCAACCCGCTTTGGAAGTATTCGCGCGACAAAATTGCCTGCGAGGATTACCTAACGCACCTGTACCGCACCGAAGGATTTCCGGTAACCATTGTTCGTCCGAGCCACACCTACTGCGAAACCTCCGTCCCGCTTGGGGTGCATGGCGCAAAGGGCAGCTGGCAGGTGATAAAAAGAATGTTGGAGAAGAAGCCGGTGATTATTCACGGCGACGGCACCTCGCTCTGGACAATGACCGATAGCCGTGATTTTGCGCGGGCGTTCGTCGGCTTGCTGGGCAACATTCACGCCATTGGCGAGGCCGTACAAATCACCTCCGACGAAACGCTTACGTGGAACCAGATTTACGAGTGCATTGCGCGCGCGCTGAACGTACCCTTGCGCGCGGTACATGTATCGTCGGAGATGCTGGCTGCCTGCAGCGACTACGATTTTACCGGCGGGCTTATCGGTGATAAGGCAAACTCTGTTGTGTTTGACAACGCCAAGCTGAAGCGCCTTGTTCCCGGCTTTGCGGCAACAATTCGCTTTGACCAGGGGATAAAGAGAACGGTTGACTACATGCTTGCGCACAAGGAGTGCCAACAGCCCGACGAAGAGTTCGATGCATGGTGCGATAAAGTCATTGCTGCCGTAGAAAAAGCTGTAAAAGAAGTTGGAAGTTGAGAATAAGCCCGCCAAGGGCTACCGAAATTCTCTCATTTTTTGATTGCTATCGCTACGCGTCTGTTTTTTGCTCTGTTTTGCTCCGAAGTGTTTGGCGCTAATGGTTGAGACAGGCCGTAAACTTTTACGCTTATACGCTTAGCGCTTACTCCTGCTTGCTGCAGGTAGCCGGAGGCTGCTTCGACGCGCCTTTGGCTCAGGCGTATGTTAGCCGACGGGCCACTTCTATCGCACGTATGCCCCGACAGGGTAACACGGGCGCTTTTGTTGCGCCTCAGGGTAGCGGCAACTTTCGACAGCTCTCTCTTTGCCGCGGGGCTTAACTCCCACGAGGCGTACTGAAAAAAGATGTTGCGGCTCTCGGATTTGTCATCATCATCATCATCATCATCATCATCATCGTTGTTGTTGTCGTCGTCGTCGTCGTCGTCGTCATCATCATCATCATCATCATTATTATTATTATTATTATTATTATTATCACCATAGTCAAACTTGTCATTCGCCTCATTTTTTGTTTTTTGCCGCTTGTCGCCCTTGCTTTTTCCTGCACTTTTTCCCTTACTTTTACCGGTGTTTGTATTGATATTTTGGGGTACAACGGGTTCATCGTTTGGCTCCTCAAAAAAATCTTTCGGCTCGCTAAATGCGGCTACAGATACTTCCCTATCTCTGGTTGTAGCTTCCTTTTGCGTGGCGCACGCTGCCAGCAGGCCGATGATGGACAAAAGGAGGAGTCTCTTTGATGCTGAAAAAATATGGAGCAAAGTAGCTGACATGCGGAGTTCAGATTTGAAGTTCAACAAAATTGTACTGCACGATATATAATCTTATGCTGATTACAAACATGTAAAAATACAAAAATATCTTGAATAAGGGCTATCGTCAAAATGAGTAATGAGTTTAAAAGTGGCAAAATTATATGAAAAAATATATATTATTGAACGTCATATATTTGCTGTTTTTTTGCAGCGCTTGTATCTTTACGGCTATATGCTATACTTCGCGTGGCGTGGTTTTGTGCATTGCCCGTTAGGACATTCATATCAATAGAATATGGGCGTCACCGAATTTTTCAAGCGCAAGGCTTTTGAGCACTTTTGCCATATTTCCTTGCACTTATATCACGTAATGTACAATATGCTGATTTATATATAATTACTACTTTTTCAACAGACCCTATTTAAAGCGACTATTTGAAATACACCCGCACCTAAAAATATCGCAGAAAATAGCTGTATATACTTACCCATCAGGATTGTTAAATTTTTAGTGGTATGGTTGAGCCGCTCAATAAATGAATTTTGAGCCGCTGAGGAAACCACAATTAAAATCTTTCGCTTTACCTTTGGGCTTTCATTTAAAAAAATAACAGCGTATGAAGAAAATGACGTTTTTGGCAGCGTCCGTCCTTGCTTTAAGTAGCATTGCGCAGGCGCAGAGCAAGGGAAAAATCCTTATTGCCTACTTTTCGTGGGGCGGAAATACCCGCGAAGTGGCAAAGCAAATCCAGCAGCAAGCGGGTGGCGATTTGTTCGAAATCGCTACGGTAAAGACTTACCCCGCCGACTACGACGATTGCGTGGCGGAAGCCAAGCAAGAGCAGCAAGCCGACGCCCGTCCGCCGCTTGCAGCTGAGGTAAAGGATATGGCGGCTTACGACGCAGTTTTTGTGGGCTACCCCAACTGGTGGGGAACGATGCCCATGGCGCTGTTCACCTTTTTGGAAAAGTACGACCTCGGCGGCAAATCCGTTATCCCGTTCTGTACGCACGGCGGCGGGCGCTTGGGGCGTAGCGTGAACGACCTTCAAAAGTTGTGCCCCAACGCTACCCTCCTCGAAGGGCTGGCCGTTAGCAGCAACATGTCAAAGCGCTCAAAAGACGATGTAGCGCAGTGGCTGCAAAAAATAGGAATGATAAACGGTAAATAAAAAGAAATAAAATAAAACGTATGCTACGAAAAGTTAGAACCATCCTCGCCTGTATTTTCTTTTTGCTGATTACGCTGCTATTCCTTGACTTTACGGGGACAATGCATCTGTGGTTTGGCTGGCTGGCAAAAATACAGCTCATGCCGGCAATACTGTCGGCTGCTACTGCCGCAGTAGCGTTTATTGTAATTCTCACGCTGCTTTTCGGGCGTGTTTACTGCTCTGTAATCTGTCCGCTGGGCGTACTTCAGGATAGCGTGTCCTGTGTTGCAGGCAAAAGAAAGAAAAATCGGTTTCGCCATTCTCCGGCCAAATCGTGGCTGCGCTACGGCGTACTTGGGCTATTTGTTGCTGCCGCTATCTTGGGGGGCAGCGCGGTGGTGTCCTTACTTGACCCTTACGCTGCCTACGGGCGAATAGCGTCGAACTTTTTCGCTCCGCTGTACCGCGGTGGAAATAATCTGCTGGACTGGCTTGCAGAGCGGGTAGGCAGCTACGCTTTTTACCCAACAGAGGTGTGGATAAAAGGATGGATAACATTTGGAGTAGCAGCGGCTACGCTGGCTGCCGTCGGCATACTCGCCTGGCGCAACGGGCGTACCTACTGCAACACGATATGTCCGGTGGGGACGGCGCTTGGATTTCTTTCCCGTTTTTCGATTTTCAAGCTGACAGTTGACACGGAGAAATGTAAAAAATGCGGCCTGTGTGAGCGAAACTGTAAGGCTTCGTGCATTGATTCTAAAAATCACACCTTAGATAAAAGCCGCTGCGTAGCGTGCTTCACCTGCGTGGAAAAATGCAGGTTTGGAGCAATGAAGTATGCGCCGGTAAGCATTGGGAAAAAGAAAAATATCAAGCCCGAGGCGGACGGCAAAAAAAATAGCGCGGATGGCGGCGTGTCTCGCCGCGGTTTCATGTCAATAGCCGGAATCCTCGCGCTAACGCAAACGATAAAGGCGCAGCAGCTTAAAGTAGACGGCGGGTTTGCTGATATTTTGGATAAGAAGGCGCCGGAGCGGAAAACGCCCATTGCGCCTCCGGGAGCTGCGAGCTTGCGCAACATGAACAAGCGCTGCACCGGCTGCCAGCTTTGCGTATCCGTGTGCCCCAGCGGTGTGCTGCGTCCGTCGGGTAAGCTCGAAACCCTGATGCAGCCCGAAATGTCATACGAAAAAGGCTACTGCCGCCCGGAGTGTACCGAGTGCTCGCAGGTTTGCCCAACGGGCGCCATTCGGAAGATTGCTCCGGCCGATAAGTCTGCCATTTCCATAGGTAAGGCTGTATGGGTGGAGGATACCTGCCTTGTAAATCGCGACAAAATACAGTGCCAGAGCTGCGTGGATAGTTGCTTGACAGGCGCTATCACCCTTGTTGCCATCAACCCGGAAGACAAAAAATCGCTGAAGCTTCCGGCGATTGACAAAGAGCAGTGCATAGGATGCGGAGCTTGCGAAAATCTTTGCCCTGCGCGCCCGTTCAGCGCTATTTACGTGGAGGGAAATGTTGTACATCATTCAATTTAACCATGAAACAGAAAAGTAAAGCAGCCATTAACCGTAGAGATTTTTTTAAGGTGGCCGCAGCAGGAACCGTAACTGCCGGCACCCTTGTGTACCAAGGCTGCAAGCCTCGAAGCAGCGCCTCGTCCGAAGGCGGCGGCGCTGTTGGCGAAGTGCCTACCAACGGAATGACCTACCGTACTAACCCGCATACGGGAGACGTGGTGTCGCTTTTGGGGTACGGATGTATGCGCTGGCCGCTGAGGAAAAAGGCCGATGGCAGCGGCGAAGAAGTCGATCAGGAAATTGTTAACATGCTGGTGGATTACGCCATTGAGCACGGCGTTAACTATTTTGACACGGCGCCCGTGTACATTCGCGGCTGGTCGGAAACGGCAACAGGCATTGCCCTAAAGCGGCATCCGCGCAACAAGTTCTTCATTGCCACCAAAATGTCCAACTCCAGCGACTTCAGCAGGCAAACCGCCATCAACATGTACAATAACTCTTTCAAGGCTTTGCAGGTTGACTATATTGACTACTACCTTCTCCACTCGGTTGGCGGCGGCAACGGGGTGGAAACATTCCTGCAACGCTACATAGAAAACGGCGTTTTGGATTTCCTGATTGCAGAGCGTAAGGCAGGCCGTATCCGCAATTTGGGATGGTCGTTTCACGGCGATGTGAAGGTTTTTGACTACGTGCTGGCAATGGATATTCAGTGGGATTTTTGTCAGATACAGCTTAACTATCAGGACTGGCACAATGCAACCGGACGAAATGTCAACGCAGAATACCTTTACGAAGAGCTTGTAAAGCGTAACGTTCCGGCGGTAATCATGGAGCCTTTGCTGGGAGGTCGCCTTGCAAGGGTTCCGGTGCAGGCATTCTCGATGATGAAAGAAGTTCACCCTCAGGACACGCCGGCGCAGTGGGCGTTTCGGTACGCCGGTACGCCGGAAAATGTTTTGACCGTGCTTAGCGGCATGGTCTATATGGAGTACCTGCAGGAGGATATACGCACCTACGCGCCGCTTGTGCCGCTCAACGAGCAGGAGTACAAAACGCTCGAAGAGGTAACCAAAGTGCTGATTGACTCGGATTATATCCAGTGCACAGAGTGCCAATACTGTATGCCGTGCCCCTACGGTATTGACATTCCCGGCACGTTTGGGCACTACAACCGCTGCGTAAGCGCCGGAAAAATATTGAAAAGCGCAAACGACAACAGCTACAAAGAAGCGCGCCGTACATTTTTGGTTGGGTATGACCGCAGCGTTCCCAAGCTGCGCCAGGCCGACCACTGCATTGGCTGCGACATTTGCAGGCCTCGCTGCCCGCAAAGAATAAACATCCCGAGCGAAATGCGCCGCATTAACCGCTATGCGGAAAATCTGAAGCAAAAATCGGTATTTTGATAGCCATGAAAGAAATAGTGGATATGCTGCGCGAAGGGAAATATTCGTGCGTTATCAGAAACGGAGAAATCCGCACGTTCACGCGGCCGGGCGTAATTGACGCGTACTGCCTGCTGAAAAATGAGCCGGCTTTTCTGAAAGGAGCGTCGGTAGCCGATAAGGTTGTCGGGAAAGGCGCTGCTGCGCTCTTTGCCTTGGGCGAAGTAAGCGAGCTTTACGCAGACGTAATCAGTACGCCGGCGCTTGATTTGCTGAAAAAAACACCTGTCAAGGCGCTTTACAGGGAAGAAGTTCCTGCTATTAAAAACAAGTTGAATACGGGATTATGCCCGCTTGAGGCCAAGTGCGCCGGCAAAAATTCCGCCGCCGACATTCTTCCCCTTATTGATGACTTTATGAAAGAAAAATTACAGAACAAATGCGAATCAGTGGTAGAAAAAGTTGAATTACAATTTTGTAAAGACCTCACCCCCTGCCCCTCTCCGAAGGAGAGGGGAGCAAAGCCGCAACAGCTACCCTCGTGTACCGACTCCCCTCTCCTTCGGAGAGGGGCAGGGGGTGAGGTCTCAACCCTTAATTCGCAGAACAAAGTATAAATTAGAAGTATCACATTAAAATCACCACATTTAAAATCATCACATTTAAAACCATTACATTTAAAACCACTACATTATGACACCTGCAAGCGTTAGATTTTATTCCTTTGGCTACAACGAGGCCAAAACTTACTTAGCTGCCTCCCTATTTGCGGTAGGAAATATTGCTTTGCCGCAGCTTTTTCATCTCGTGCCACAGGGCGGCATGACTTGGCTTCCGATTTACTTCTTTACGCTCATTGCCGCGTACAAGTACGGCTGGAAGGTCGGGTTGCTTACCGCAATTTTGTCTCCTCTGGTAAATTCGACCATTTTCGGGATGCCCGCATTGGCGTCTCTTCCCGCCATCCTCATTAAATCCATGCTGCTGGCGGTTGCCGCAAGCCTTGCCGCAAAGCATTTTGGTAAGGTTACCATTCTCCTGCTGCTGGGAGTTGTGCTATCGTACCAAGTTGTGGGTTCGCTGGCGGAGTGGCTCATAACCGCAAGCTTCAACGCCGCTACTCAAGACTTCCGCATGGCAATTCCGGGCATGCTGCTTCAAGTATTAGGAGGCTACGCTTTCATCAGGTTCGTACTAAAAAAATAGCTTAGTGAAAAAACTCTCTTTTGCTTCTTTACTGTGCCTTTCCTGCGCGGCGTACGCGCAGGAAGCGGCGCAGGACAGTATTACTCACAACCTCGGAGATGTGGTGGTTACCGCCACCCGTACAGAGGTAAACCGTAGCAATGTACCCATGACCATATCGGTGGTGGGGCGCGAAGAAATAGAGCAAAGCGGCGAGTCGTCGGCGCTCTCAGCCTTGAGCGGACGGGTGCCGGGCTTGTTTATCACCGAGCGCGGCGTTACAGGTTTTGGCGTTTCAAACGGCGGCACGGGTGGTATCAGTATTCGCGGCGTTGGCGGATCGCCGACAACGGAAGTGCTGGTGCTCATCGACGGACATCCGCAGTACATGGGCGTTATGGGGCATCCGCTGCCCGACGCCTACATCGCCTCCGACGTAGAAAGAATAGAGGTAATACGCGGCCCCGCCTCGGTTCTTTACGGCAGCAACGCTATGGGCGGCGTGATTAACCTCATCTCGCGCCGGCAGACTTCCGACGGGTGGAAAGCAAACGCCCGCCTGATGTACGGCTCGTTCAACACGCAAAAGTATTCCGCTAATGCAGGCATCAACAAAAATAGCTTCGACGGCTTTATCTCCGTTAACCACGACCGAACCGACGGGCACCGCGATAACTCGCCTTTCAACCTGACCGGCGTTAACGGCCGCGTGGGCTATCGCCCGCTGGAGCAGCTGTATGTACATCTTGACGCAAATGTAGCCTCGTATATGGCGCAAAATCCGGGGGAAGAAGCCGCTCCCGTGTTTGATAACATTGCCGATATCCTGCGCGGCGAGGCGGCGTTAACAGTCGAAAATCATTTTGACAAAAACGGCGGCACCATCAAGCTGTTCTACAACTTCGGCGACCACTACATTAACGACGGGTACTATGACAGCAGATTTTCCACGCTCACGCCTCAGGTGTCACGCCCCAACCGTTTTAAATCCAACGACCACAACTACGGTGTGCTGCTTTACCAAAGTGTCCGATTATTTAAAGGAAATACCATTACCGCCGGCATAGACTACAAGAATTACGGCGGCTTTGCGCGGCAGGTGAACGCCGAAACAGGCGATGTGGCAGACGTTTTGCTCGCCGACACTTCATTTTACGAGGCGGCGGGGTACCTTACGGTTCAGCAGACGCTGTTTGACCGCTTTACGCTGAACGTCGGCGGGCGCTACGAGCACAACCAGCTCTACGGCGGCGAGTGGGCGCCGCAGGCAGGAATAACTTATGCGCCGCAGAAAACAACCATACTGAAAGCCTCTGTAGCCAAAGGTTACCGTAGCCCTACGCTGCGCGATATCTTTATGTTTGTCCCTGTCCGCAACCCCGACCTGAAGCCGGAGCGCATGTGGAATTACGAAGTATCGTGGGAGCAAAAGCTGTTAGGCAACCGGCTTTCGTTTGAGCTCACCGGTTTTATTGCCGATGGCAGCGGGCTTATTCAACGAGTAGGCAACCAAAATGTCAATAGCGGCAATTTCCGTAACACCGGCGCCGAGGTAGCCGTCAAATATCAGCCTTTGCAGCACTTGCACCTGCACGGCAGCTACTCCTACCTTCACATGCCCGCCGACAAGCGTGTTGCCTACGCTCCCGAGCAAATGGCGGAGCTCTCTGCCGCATACGCAGGGCTGAAAAAGTGGAATTTCAACGCCGGCTATCGCTACGTAAAGGATGTGTATTCCAACGTCAGCACAGGCATCAAAAGCAGCTACGGATTGCTCGACGCGCAGATTTCGTACCGTCCCCTACAATGGCTCAACGTATTTGTAAAGGGTGAAAATCTTACCGATAAAAAATACGAAATTGTTACAGGGTACCCAATGCCGGGTATTACAGTAATGGGGGGAGTAAGCGTGTCGCTCGGCAGCCGATAGCAAACTGTCATAATACCGGCACTTGGGCCGGAGCGTATGTCGGAAATGTATCAATGCCGACAACTCTTTTTTTTGATGCTGATGTTCTCAACTTCAGCGGTATCTCTGATGCCTATACCAGCCTATACCACTATCAATCTTTTTCTACGCAATCATTGAAATTTTTTTTTGCCGAAAATTTCAATGATTGCGTAGCGCGAATTGTTAACTGTATCTAAACTGTATCTGAGATTTTGATACAGTTATTAATATCTGTATTTCAACGGCTTATTCTATAAGTCGGGGTGACTGGATTCGAACCAGCGGCCACGCGCCCCCCAGACGCGTACTCTAACCGGGCTGAGCTACACCCCGAGCGTAGCATTTTGCGGGCACAAAGATAGTATTTTCTTTTTAATACGCAAAAGGATTTCTTTGAATTTTGAATTCTAAATTTTGAATTTTGAATTGGCTTGCGCCGTCAGGAATTCAAAATTCAAAATTCAAAATTTCCCCCGCCTCCGTTGCCACATCGTACTCCATGCTTGGTTTGAGCATTGGCGTGTGCAGCGTTGCCCGAGGCGAGGCAATGAGCGGCTTTGCTGCCTGCAAGGCAAAGAGCGGATTTTGGTTTTCGCCTTTTGCCGTCGCTGCTGTCGCTCCTTGCAGGGTAAGCGGGCTATGAGTACGCAGGCGCAGGTTGCCGCCCAAGTTCGATTTTATGGTTACCTTCGAGAGCTTTCCGTCGCTCCACTCCAGCGCTACAATTTCAAACCCGCCGCGCGCGCGCAACCCCGAGATTTTGCCGCTTTGCCATGCGTCGGGCAGGGCGGGTAGCAGGTGCACCGCGCCGTCGTGGCTCTGCATAAGCATTTCGGCAATGCCGGCAGTGCAGCCAAAGTTACCGTCAATCTGGAACGGCGGATGGGCATCGAAAAGGTTGGGATACGTCCCGCCGCTCTCCTTGCGCGGTGAGATAGGGCGCACGGGCGACAGCTGGTCGGCAATGAGCTTGGCAGCGTGGTTGCCGTCCAGAAAGCGCGCCCACAGGCAAACTTTCCAGCCCATGCTCCAGCCGGTGGAAACATCGCCACGGTAGATGAGCGATTGCCTGGCTGCCTCAAAGAGCTGCGGCGTGCGGAAGGGCGATATTTGGCAGCCCGGATACAAGCCCCACAGGTGCGACACGTGCCGGTGCTTGTCCTTCGGGTCGTCCCAATCGTGCATCCATTCTTGCAGCTGGCTGTGCTGCCCGACCTGCATGGGAGCCAGCCGCTCGCGGGCTGCCTTGAGCTGCGCTGCAAAATCGGCATCAACGCCCAGCAGCGCGGCAGCGTGTATGGTGTTGGAAAACAAATCGAACACCAGCTGGTTGTCCATCGTATTGCCGGCAAAAACTTCCGCTTTTACGGGCAGCGTTTTGGGCGTATTTTCGGGCGATACCGAAGGGGCTACTACTAACCAGCCGTGCTCGGGTTCGGGGGTCAGGAAATCTAAAAAAAACTCTGCCGCTTCCTTCATTTGCGGGTAAGCGCTACGCAGAAAATTTTTATCGCCCGAATACAAATACCGGTCCCACAAATGCCGGCATACCCACGCTCCACCCACAGGCCATGTGCCCGACGCGGCGCGGTCTATGGCTCCCGTAACGCGCCAAATGTCGGTGTTGTGGTGCAGCGCCCAGCCGCGCGCGCCGTACATTACGTCGGCGCTCTGCCGGCCTGTTTCCGACAGCTCTTTCACCATCTGCAAAAACGGCTCGTGCATTTCGCTCAGGTTGGCAACCTCAGCCGGCCAGTAGTTCATCTCTGCGTTGATGTTGGTGGTGTACTTGCAATCCCACGAGGGCTTCATTTGGAAATTCCAAATACCTTGCAGGTTGGCAGGCTGTCCGCCGGGCTGCGAGGCGCAGATGAGCAGGTAGCGCCCAAACTGAAAGTAAGTCGCCACCAGCTGCGGGTCGCTCTGCGAGGCGTATTCATTAATGCGGACGTCGGTTGTTTTCTCTGCCTGCGCTGTTTTCCCAAGGTCTATCTGTACGCGGTCGTAGTACTTTTTGTACGCCAGCGTATGGTCGTTGAGCAGGCTTGCAAAGGTTTTTTTCTCTACATTCTTCAAAAATGCTTCGGCGCGCTCAGCAGGGTCGCCGCTAACATCCTTATAATTTTTGAAGCTGGTAGCAGCCGACAGCAAAATGGTTGCCGAGGTTGCATTTTTTACGCTTATCGCAACGTTGTCGGAGGTAGCAACTCCGCCGTGGAGCAGCGCTTTCGCTACGGCGTAAAACCTCACCGCTCCCTTCACACCTTCATGGCTGCCCGACACTCCCTCAAGCGTCAGCGCGTTGCCACCCTGCACCCTGACGGTGGAGGTTTGCGGGCTGCTCAGCTGCATCGAAAAGCTCAGCTGCTCCGGCTTTGAGGCGGTCAACCGGATGGCTATCACCTGCGCCGCAAACGATGTTAACACCTCGCGCTTAAACTCCACATCGCCTACCCTGTGCCTGACCGTAGCCACCGCCGTTTCCAAATTCAAATCGCGATAGTAGTCGGAAAATTGCTCGTGACCGTCAAAGGTGAGCCACAAGCTTCCTAAGGGTTGGTAGGGCATCCCGTGGTTTGTTTTTGACTGGATATTGCTGTCGCAGGCAGCCTGCGCCTCCCTGTACTTTCCGTCGAAAATGAGCCGACGTATGCGGGGCAATTGGTCTTTTGCCTTCGGGTTAGGGTTGTTATTCGGCGCTCCCGCCCACAGCGTTTCCTCGTTGAGCTGCAACTCCTCGTGCGCCGGATTGCCGTACAGCATGGCGCCCAGCCGCCCGTTGCCCAGCGGCATAGCCTCCACCCACTTTTCGGCAGGCTTGTCGTACCAGAGCGTAAAATCGTTTTGCGGTTGCGCCAAAGCAGCCGCAGGCATCATGAAAAATAGCAAACAAAATCGCCGCATAGCTGCTGAGATTTGAGGGTTAAACTTTTTTCGGGGACGTTACGCATCCATCAGCGTTATCATCGCTTAGCTTTTTCCAGCTCAAGCGCCAGCAAAATAAACGGCGCCACTGCTTTTGGGTCGTTATCGCGCACCGGTTCGCTGATGTAGTACTCAAAGCTGCCGTCGCGGTAGCGCCCCGCGCCGCCCAAGCCCGATACTACGCAGCCTTTGGTGAGGTTGATGGTGTTGTCGTTGTCGTTCACGGTAACGAACGTTTGCACCATGCCGTCAAAGACCTCTTGAGCTTTTTGCAGGTAGCTTTTGTCAAGCCAGCCGTTGTTTGCTCCCTTTGCCCAAGCGTAGCCAAACATAGCGGTGCCTGACGACTCCAGATAGTTGCCCTCGCGACTTCCCATGTCGGTTACCTGATACCACGTTTTCGATTGGGGGTCTTGCTGCTTTTCCAGCGCAACCGAAAGCTCCTTTAAAATATCAACAACGGCTCTATGCTTGGGGTGTTCCGGCGGCAAGTACTCCAGCACATCCACCAGCGCCATCATGTACCAGCCCATGCTGCGGCTCCAGAAGTTGGGCGACATTCCGGTTTCCTTGTTTGCCCAGCGCTGCTCGCGGCTCTCGTCCCAACCGTGGTAGAAAAGACCCGTAACGGTATCGCGGGTGTGCCGCGCTACCAGCAGCAGCTGGTGCGTCACCTCGTCGTACAGCGCAGGCTCGTCAAACGTCTTGCCGTATAGCGTGAGGAACGGCGAGGCCATGAACAGCCCGTCGAGCCACATCTGGTGGGGGTAAATCTGCTTGTGCCAGAAGCCGCCCTCGCTCGTGCGCGGATGCCGGCGCATTTGCTCGCGCAGCAGGTCGGCGGCATTTTTATACTTTTCCTCGCCGGTTTCGCTGTACAGCGCAAGCATTGTTTTGCCGCCGGCAATGTTGTCAATGTTGAACTTCTCGAGGTCGTAGGTGCGAATAGCGCTACCGTTGTCCTGCACCATAGTGTCGCCAAAGCTGCGCGCGTAGTCAAAGTATTTTTTAGCGCCGGTAGCCTTGTACACCTCATATATGGCGTAGGTTTCCAGCCCTTGGCAGTAGCCCCACTTGGGCTTTTTGGAGAAGTCGAGCATCCAGCTTTCGGGGTAGCGCGCCATTTCCGAATCGGTCATGCGCACCGACCATTTTTCGCTTGAGCAACCTGTGCTCGCCGCCAACGCCGCTGCGATGGCCACTGTAGAAATACGTAATAAGTTCATAGCTAATGTTGATTTAAAAAATGTATTTATGTTCGCAACATGAACAAAAGGCGGTGCAAGGTACGCAAAAAAATAAAAGCAGCAAAGAAAATTGTGTGCGCACACGAAAAAATAAAGCTTGCACAAAATTATTGTCTGTGTTTGCCTTTCTTAGCATGTTAATTTGAAATGCACCCCCTTTCGCTTTCGTATTTGTAAAGATGAGATTTTTCATGTAAGTTTGCAGGCCAAATAATAAGAATCAACCGTATTTTCATGAAGAAATTATTCCTCCTTGACGCGTTTGCCCTCATCTACCGAGCGTACTACGCTTTTATCCGAACCCCAATGGTGAACTCCCAGGGGCTAAACACGTCGGCAATTTTTGGATTTACCAAGACCCTGCTGGACCTCATGCGCCGCGAAAACCCCACGCACATAGCCGTATGCTTCGACCCAAGCGGCGAAACATTCCGCCACATGATGTACCCCGAATACAAGGCCAACCGCAACGAGGCGCCGGAGGTAATTACGCAGTCGGTGCCCTTCATTCAGGAAATTATAGCGGGCTTCAACATTCCCATCATCATGGTGCCGGGCTTTGAGGCCGACGACGTAATCGGGACGCTGGCAAAAAAGGCTGAGGCCGCCGGATTTGTAACCTACATGATGACGCCGGACAAGGACTACGGCCAGCTGGTAACGGATAATATTCTAATCTTCCGACCGGCGCGCTGGGAAAAGCCGGACGAAAAAATCGGGGTGCACGAAATATGCAGCCACTACGGTATAGACCGCCCCGAGCAAGTTATAGATGTGCTTGCGCTCTGGGGCGACACCTCGGACAACGTGCCCGGAGCGCCGGGCATTGGCGAGAAAAAAGCTACGCGGCTCATTGCGCAGTATGGCAGCGTGGAAGGCGTGATTGAGCATGTGCACGAGCTGACAGGCAAAGTCCGCGAGTCGATAGAGCAAAACGTTGCGCAGCTGGAGCGGGCAAAAAAGTTGGTAACAATAGACCTGAACGTTCCCGTAGAGCTGGACGAGGAGCAGCTGCGAAAAAAAGAGCCTGATAAAGACGCGCTGCGCGCCTTATTTACCGAGCTGGAGTTTCACTCCCTTGCGCGGGAGGTGCTCGGCGGAAGCGCTTCGCCGCCAGCGGCAAAAAAATCGCACGAGGTACAAATACAGGGTGACTTGTTCAGCGCAGCCGCGCCGGTGCAAGCCGACGCCGACCACACCAAATCGCACCTCAAAACAAGCGCCGACGTTCCCCATACATACCACACAGCGCAAAGCGTGAGCGACGTAAAGGCGCTGTGCGATATGCTAATGCAGCAAAGCGAATTTTGCTTCGACAGCGAAACGGATGGCATTGACCCCATTGACGCCGACATAGCAGGCCTGTCGTTTGCCGTTAAGCCCTACGAGGCTTGGTTTGTACCGCTATCTCCCGGCAAAGAGCAGTTTGCAGAAAAAATTGCGCTGCTCCGCGCACCGCTGGAAAATGCAAGCATTGCAAAAACAGGCCAAAATATTAAGTTCGACTACCTCGTGCTAAAGCGCGTTGGCATTGCGCTGCAGGGCAAGCTGCTCGATACCATGCTGGCGCACTACCTGCTGGAGCCGGATATGCGCCACAACATGAACTACCTCGCCGAGGTTTACCTGAGCTACCAGCCCATCCCCATCGAAAGGCTGATAGGAGAAAAAAAGGATGGACAGGGAAAAATATCGCAGGCGCCGCCGGAGCTGCTGACAGAATACGCCGCCGAAGACGCCGACGTAACCTTGCAGCTGCGCAAAATCTTATTCGACGAGCTGGACAAAAACAACCTGCGCGCGCTGTACGAGGAGGTAGAGGCGCCGCTGGTGTACGTGCTGGGCGATATGGAGTGGGAAGGCGTACGCATTGACGCCAGCGGGCTGGCCGAATACGGAAAAGAGCTGGCGGTAGAGCTGCAAAAGCTCGAAAGCGAAATTCAGGAAATTGCCGGCGAGCCTACGCTCAACGTCTTCTCGCCAAAGCAGCTGGGCGAAGTGCTGTTTGAAAAGCTCAAAATCTCGGACAACGCCCGCACCACCGGAAAAACAAAGCAGTACTCCACCAGCGAGGATACGCTGACAACGCTGCGCGACAAGCACCCGATTATTGACAAGGTGCTGGAGCTTCGCGGGCTGAAAAAGCTGCTTTCGTCGTACGTAGAAACCCTGCCCACGCTGGTAAACCGGCGCACGGGGCACATCCACACCTCCTTCAACCAGGCGGTAACCTCCACCGGCAGGCTGAGCAGCAACAACCCCAACCTGCAAAATATCCCCATCCGCGACGAGCGCGGGCGCGAAATTCGGAAAGCATTCATCCCCTCCGACGAAAACCACATCCTGCTCTCCGCCGACTACTCGCAGGTGGAGCTGCGGCTAATGGCGCACCTGAGCAACGACGCCAACCTTGTGGAGGCTTTCCTGAAAAACGAGGATATTCACGCCAGCACCGCCTCAAAAATATTCCACGTGCCCATCGACAAGATTAGCAAGGAGCAGCGGCGACGCGCAAAAACCGCCAACTTCGGCATTATTTACGGCATATCGGCGTACGGCCTGGCGCAGCGGCTCAACATTCCGCGCAGCGAAGCAAAAACCCTCATCGACGGATATTTTGCCACCTACCCGCAGGTGCGCACCTACATGGACAACGCCATTCGGGTGGTGCGCGACAAGGGCTACGTGCAAACCCTCTGCGGGCGTAAGCGAATGTTGCCCGACATCACCTCGCACAACGCTGTGGTGCGCGGATTTGCCGAGCGGTACGCCATCAACGCCCCCATACAAGGCTCGGCTGCCGACATTATCAAGCTGGCCATGATAAAAATCCACAGCCGCCTGCGCAGGGAAAACTTCCAATCGCGCATGATTTTGCAGGTGCACGACGAGCTGGTTTTTGACGTGTGCAAATCCGAGCTCGACAGGGTGCGGCAGCTGGTGGTTACCGAAATGGAGTCGGCGTACAAGCTGGTAGTCCCGCTGATTGCCGAGGCCGGAACGGGGGATAACTGGCTCAGCGCACATTAGAGCGGTACGCAGGGCGCTCGCTGTGGCCTGCGCTGCTTCCGCTTTGTGTGTCCGAGCACATATTTTTAGTATGCTGAAAAACAGCATATTTGGCTATTTCATAGTGAAATTTATGCTTGACTAATAGCATAATTACACGAAAAAGATTACTTTTGTATCCGTGCTTTACACGAAAGCAAGCACGAAAACAAAAGAGTTTATATTCAATAGTTGGTTAGCTGCCAAAAATGATTTTGTTGCAACGGTGATGGGCGCTTGCGCCGTCCCGTAGGGACGGAAGACGACGGGGTATTCCGTTTTCTACCAATATTCCGTCCCTACGGGACGACGCAAGCATCTATTGAATATAAACTCTAAAGTAGTTTCGTGATTATCGAGGCAAAATTGTAAAAAATTCATATTGTAAAACCATAAATTATCCTTAACCATGTCTGAATTAAATAAAGACGAGAGAATACGCATAAAAGACATAGCGACTTTGGCTAACGTATCGGCGGGTACTGTTGACCGCGTAATTCACAACCGCGGCGGGGTTGCCCCCGAAAGCAAAAAGCGTATTGAAGAAATACTGAACCAGATGAACTTCAAGCCAAATAAAATGGCGCAGTTGCTGGCCATCAAAAAGGAGTACCAGCTGGTGGTGTTGCTCCCCGAAGCCGTGCAAGGCGACTACTGGTGGGATATTATTAAGGGTATTAAGCGCGCCGAAGAGGAGGTGTCCGATTACCACGTAAAAACGGAAATCTTGCAGTTCAACCAGTACAACATGGAATCGTTTGCCGGCTTAGCGCAGCGCTTGCTCGAAATGAACCCCGCAGGCGTGCTGATGGCCCCTTTCTTCAGGCGCGAGGTGCTCAAGCTCACCAAAGAGCTGGAGGAACGCAGCATTCCGTTTGTTTTCATAGACTCCAACGTGGAAAGCGTGAACAGCCTTGCCTACTACGGGCAGCAGTCGCACCAAAGCGGATACGTGGCCGCAAAAATCATGCTAAGCAGCCTTGAGCAATTCTCCACCATACTCTTGGTGCACATGCAGCGCACCGGTGGTACCTCCATTGGCTCCAACCAAACGGCAAGGCGCGAGGAAGGATTTTTGGCCTACCTCGAAAAGTATTCGCTGGAGTCGTCCTACCAGATAGTGCGGGTAAACCTGCATGCCGAAGACGACAGCGGGAACGAGGCGCTGCTGGAGGAAGTGTTCAGCCAAAATCAGAATATACGGGGAATTGTTATGTTCAACTCGCGCATTTACCGCATAGCCGATTTTTTGGAAAAGCGAAAGATAAGAAACATCCGCACCATAGGCTACGATTTGCTTGAGCGCAACGTACAGTACCTGAAAAACGGCATGGTAGAGTGCCTCATTGCGCAGCGTCCGCAGCTGCAAGGATACTACGGCCTGACGGCGCTTGCGCGGCACCTCGCATTTAAGCAGGTATCCAAATCGGTATGCTACATGCCAATCGATATTCTTTTTAAGGAAAATATCAACGACTACAAGGTGTACCCGTTTGATGTGGACTAATTTTCTTTTTTTTTGAAAATCAAAAACTTACAACCAACGAATGAACCGCTTAAACAGAAAAAATGCGGCGGCGCCCAGGGTGCACCCCGAAAGAATTATACAGTTCGGCGAAGGTAACTTCCTCCGCGCTTTTGTTGACTGGATTGTCTTCAACATGAACGAGAAGGCTGGCTTCAACAGCAGCGTGGTGGTGGTGCAACCCATAGAAAACGGCATGGTAGATGTGCTCAACGAGCAGGACGGCCTCTACCACCTCAACCTGCAAGGAATTGACAACGGCAGGCAGGTGGACAGCATCCAGCTGATTGACGTTATCAGCCGCGGGCTAAATCCCTATACGCAGTTTGAGGAGTACCTAAAGCTCGCCGAAAATCCGGAAATGCGCTTTGTTATTTCCAACACCACCGAGGCCGGCATTGCATTTCGCGCCGAGGATAAGCTGGGCGACAAGCCTGCAAAATCATACCCGGGCAAGCTTACCCAGCTGCTCTACCACCGCTTCAAAACCTTTGGCGGCGCCCCCGACAAAGGGCTTATCATCCTGCCCTGCGAGCTGATTTTCCACAACGGAGCCGAGCTGAAAAAGTGCATTGAGCAGTACATTGACCTCTGGCAGCTCGACGCAGCGTTCAAAGCATGGTTCAGCTCCTCGTGCGGCGTGTACAGTACGCTGGTTGACCGCATTGTGCCGGGATACCCAAAAGATTCCATCGACGAAATTCAGGCAAAAACAGGCTACGAAGACAAGCTGGTGGTTAAAGGCGAAATTTTTCACCTCTGGGTCATTGAAGCGCCGGCAAGCGTGGCAAACGAATTTCCCGCCGACAAAGCAGGGCTGAACGTGCTGTTTGTTCCCAGCGAAAAACCATACCACGAGCGCAAGGTAACGCTGCTCAACGGGCCGCACACCGTCCTCTCGCCTGTTGCCTACCTGAGCGGAGTTGACACCGTACGCGAGGCCTGCGAGCACGAGGTAATCGGAAAGTTTATCCGCAAGGCGATGTACGACGAGCTGCTACCAACGCTTGACCTGCCAAAAGCCGAGCTCGAAGCGTTCGCCGACGCAGTGCTCGACCGCTTCCGCAACCCCTTTGTAAAGCATTTTGTAACCAGCATCATGCTAAACTCGTTCCCAAAATTCAAAACGCGCGACCTGCCCGGCATAAAAATCTACCTTGAGCGCACAGGTCGCCTGCCGGAGGCGCTGGTGCTGGGGCTTGCCGCAATTTGCGTGTACTACCGGGGCGGCAAGCGCGGCAACGACGTAATCACGCCCAACGACGACAAGACGACGCTTGACTTCCTCGCCGCCTTGTGGGCATGGGCGCCCGACGACGCTGGAAAAGTGGCAATGGGCGTGCTTGCGGCAACCAAGATTTGGGGCGGCGAAGACCTGAACGAAATTCCCGGCCTTACCGATTTACTTGCGCAAAATATCAGCAGCATTTTGAGCAAGGGAATGGTAGAAACGGTACGGCTACTTTTTTAACTTCCCGAATTTTGACCGCTAATGAATAGCTTTTTGCAAATACACCCTGCCGACAACGTTGCGGTGGTGCTTACTGCGCTGCACGCTGGTAATCGGATAACGGTAAACGGCGCAAGCATTACAGTTAAAGCAGATATTCCGCAGGGGCACAAGCTTGCGCTTGCTCCGCTGCAAGCTGGCGATAACGTCGTCAAGTACGGCTACGCCATTGGGCACGCCATAGCCGACATTGCGCAGGGCGATTGGGTGAACGAAAAAAACATAAAAACCAACCTCGAAGGGCTTCTCGAATACAAATACTCGCCGGTGAGCGCCAAGGTCAGCTGCGCCAACCGCAACATGACATTCAAAGGCTACAGGCGCAAAAACGGCGAAGTAGGTATTCGCAACGAGCTGTGGATTGTGCCCACTGTAGGCTGCGTGAACGGTACTGCCAACCAGCTGGTGGAAATGCTCAAGGCCGAAGTCGGCGAGTGCAAGCTGGACGCCATAGCGGCATACAACCATAGCTATGGCTGCTCGCAGCTGGGCGACGACCACGAAAATACGCGCAAAATTCTACGCAACATCGTGCTGCACCCCAACGCCGGCGCTGTGCTGGTGGTAGGCTTGGGCTGCGAAAACAACCAGCCGGAGGCTTTCCGCGCTTTTCTGGGTGATTACGACAGGGAGCGTATTTTTTTTCTTGAGGCGCAAAAAGTCAAGGATGAGCTGGAGGAGGGCATGAAGCTGCTGCGCGCGCTGTACGCAAAAGCGTCAGCCGACGTGCGCACCGACGTGCCGCTATCGGAGCTGCGCGTAGGGCTTAAATGCGGAGGCTCCGACGGATTTTCGGGCATCACTGCCAACCCTTTGCTGGGCTTCTTCTCCGACTTTCTGGTAGCGCAAGGCGGCACTACGGTGCTCACCGAAGTACCCGAAATGTTTGGCGCCGAAACCATCCTGATGAGCCGCTGCAGCAACGCCGAAGTATTCGACAAAACGGTGCACCTGATTAACGACTTCAAGGAGTACTTTGTGAAAAACAACCAGCCGATATACGAAAATCCCTCGCCCGGAAACAAGGCGGGCGGCATTTCGACGCTCGAGGAAAAATCGCTGGGGTGTACGCAGAAATCCGGCAGCTCGGAGGTAAAAGATGTGCTGATGTACGGCGAAAGAATTCGGCAAAAAGGGCTTAACCTGCTAAGCGCACCCGGCAACGACCTTGTTGCGGCCACCGCGCTGGGAGCGTCGGGGTGCCAGATGGTGCTGTTCACTACCGGACGGGGCACTCCCTTTGGCTGCTTTGTGCCAACCGTAAAAATCTCAACAAACACCCCGCTTTTTGAAAGCAAGCCCGGCTGGATTGACTTCAACGCCGGAAGCATTGTAGAAAACGAAGCTATGGCGGACGCTACCGAGCGCCTGATTGCCTACCTGACAGGCGTTGCCAACGGCGAAAAGGTGAATACCGAAAAGAAAAATTTTAGAGAAATTGCGATATTCAAAACAGGAGTAACCCTGTAGACTATAGTTTGAGCGCCGGTAGCCAAAAATTCGTTCACGGTAAAATATTTACTATATTTGTACATGGCTAAACTACCTAATCTCATGAAAAAAACAAAGGAACCGGAAACAAGGCTAAACCCTCTAAACGACTACCTGTTCATGAAGTACATGGGCGAGAAAGGCGATGAAGAGCAACTTATGGCCTTTCTAAATGTTGTGCTGCAAAAGACGAATAGAGATGGCATTAAATCGGTTAAAATAGCTGGTGACAGAACCCTGTCCGCTGACATTATAGGCGACAAATCCAGCATATTGGACGTGCTTGCCACCATGGGCGACGGTACGAAAGTCAACATTGAAGTGCAGCTCCGCAACGTTGGCGACATGGACAGGCGTAGCCTGTTTTACTGGAGCCGCGAGTACACCAAAGGTATTAAGTCCGGCGATGACTACAGCGACCTGCCAAACGTTATAGTCATCAATATTATTGATTTTCAGTTTATTGATGTTAACGCAGTGCATACAAGTTTTCATCTGTGGGAAGACCACCACAAGGACTGCCTGCTTACGGACGCGCTGGAGGTACACTTCATTGACATGGTCAGGTTCCGGCGGTTGCGCAAGAAAGATATTGTAGGCAACGGTCTGCACCGTTGGCTGACATTTTTTGATAAGAATACAAATAACCAAGTAGTTAAGGAGGTTGTCGACATGGATGCAGCCATAAAGAAAGCCCAGCAAAAAATTATGTTTGTTTCTCAAGACGAGGACACTTTTCGTACCTACCAGATGCGCGAGATGGCCTTATCCGATTTCACCAGCGGCATAAACAATGCTCACCGGAAAGGAATGGCCATTGGCGAGAAACGAGGTGAGAAACGAGGCATTGCCATTGGCAAACAGCAAGGAAAACAGCAGGAAAAAATAAGGTTTGTTTTGAAGTTGTCCCAAGAAGGCACACCTGTTGCTGCGATTGCAAGACTCGCAGAGTTATCCGTTAAAGACGTAAAGCAAATTCTCAAAACTTCCTGATACTCGATCAAAAGTGAACCGTTTCCGGCGGTTGTGTAAGAAAGATATTGTAGGCAACTATCTACACCGTTGGCTGACATTTTTTTTGATAAAAATACAATAATTAAGGAATTAAGGAAATTATCGACATGGATAAAGAGATTATCGGCATTGATGCAGCCCTAAAGAAAGCCCAACAAAGAATCACGTTTGTTGCTCAAGACGAGGAAACTCTTCGCGCCTACGAGAGGCGCGAGATGGCCTTATCCGATTTTGTCAGCGGCATGAACAATGCCCGCCGAAAAGGTATTGCCATTGGCGAGAAACGAGGTGAGAAACGAGGCATTGCCATTAGCGAGCGGAAAGGCATTGCCATTGGCGAACAGCGAGGAAAGCAACAGAGAGAAATAAGGTTTGTTTTGAAGTTGTCCCAAGAAGGCAAATCTGTTGCGGAGATTGCGGAGCTTGTAGAGCTATCCGTTAAAGACGTAAAGCAAATTCTCAAAACTTCCTGATACTCGATCAAAAGTGAACCGTTTCCGGCGGTTACGCAAGAAAAATATTGTAGGCAACGGTCTACACTGTTGGCTGACATTTTTTGATAAGAATATTAAGTAAATAATAAATGATATACGGCTTACTAAAAGGCAAGAAGGGTCTTATTTTTGGGGCGCTCAACGAAAAATCTATTGCATGGAAGGTGGCAGAGCGCGCCTGCGAGGAGGGAGCACAGGTTGCGCTTACCAATACGCCTGTTTCCATGCGGCTCGGTACCATCAACGAGCTGGCAAAAAAGCTCAACACTGTCGTTATTCCTGCCGACGCAACCAAGGTAGATGATTTGGAAAATCTGGTGCAAAAGAGCATGGAGCACCTCGGAGGGCAGCTTGACTTTGTGCTGCACTCCATCGGCATGTCGCCAAACGTGCGCAAGGGGAAAACGTACGACGACCTCGACTACGCCTACCTCCAGCAAACGCTGGATATTTCTGCCATTTCGTTTCACAAAATGCTGCAAGTATGCCGCAAGGCCGACGCCATCAGCGATTGGGGGTCGGTGGTAGCGCTGTCGTACGTTGCAGCGCAGCGTACGCTGTACGGCTACAACGATATGGCCGACGCCAAAGCCATGCTCGAATCCATTGCCCGCAGCTTTGGCTACATCTACGGGCGCGAAAAGAAAATCCGTATCAACACCATTTCGCAGTCGCCCACGCTAACCACCGCCGGCAGCGGCATTATGGGCTTCGACAACCTCGTGGACTTTGCCGACCGCATGTCGCCGCTCGGCAACGCCGACAGCACAGACTGCGCCAACTACGTCATCACGCTATTCTCCGACCTCACCCGCAAGGTGACCATGCAAAACCTCTTTCACGACGGCGGATACTCAAGCATGGGTATGAGCTTCCGCGCCATGAAGGTGTACAACGAGGGGCTGGAGTACAGGGACGTTAAGGAGGATAAAACGAAGCATCCGAAAGCGGATACCAAGTAGGATGATTTTGTGCATTTGCCTTTTAGTAAACCAATTAAATACGATTAAAGCATGAAAAGACTAATTTTACTCCCGCTGGCAGTACTTGGGCTCAGCTCGCAGGCACTTCCGCAAAACAAGCTGGTGGTCAACGCCGATCAAGGTAAAGAGACCATAGATCGGCACATCTACGGACATTTTTCCGAGCACCTTGGACGCTGCATCTACGGCGGCTACTGGGTTGGCGAAGACTCGCCGATACCCAACACGCGCGGCATCCGCAACGATGTGGTGCAGGCGCTCAGGAATATCCAAATTCCCAACCTCCGCTGGCCCGGCGGCTGCTTTGCCGACGAGTACCACTGGAGGGACGGCGTTGGCCCGCGCAGCCAACGCCCCAAAATGGTAAATACCCACTGGGGCGGCGTAACGGAGGACAACAGCTTCGGTACGCACGAGTTCCTCGACCTCTGCGAGCAGCTGGGCTGCGAGCCTTACATCACCGGCAACGTCGGCAGCGGCAGCGTAGAGGAAATGTCCAAGTGGGTGGAGTACATCACCTTCGACGGTGAAAGCCCCATGTCCAACCTCCGCAAGCAAAACGGACGTGAAGCGCCGTGGAAGGTGAAATTCTGGGGCGTAGGCAACGAAAGCTGGGGCTGCGGCGGTAACATGACGGCCGAATTTTACGCCGACCAGTACCGCCGGTACGCTACCTTCTGCCGGAGCTACGGCGATAACCGCCTCTACAAAATTGCCTGCGGCCCTAACGATGCCGACTACAGGTGGACGGAAACCCTGATGAAAAACGTTGGAAACCGCATGAATGGCTTGTCGCTGCACTACTACACCGTTCCCAAAACGTGGGGCGACAAAGGTTCGGCTACACAGTTTGACGAAGCGGAGTACTTTACCACCATCCAAAAAACGCTCTTCATGGATGAGCTGCTGGCTAAGCACTCCACCATCATGGACAGATACGACCCGCAAAAGCGAGTGGGGATTATCACCGACGAGTGGGGAACGTGGTACAACGTAGAGCCGGAAACCAACCCCGGCTTTCTGTACCAGCAAAACACGCTGCGCGATGCCATTGTTGCCGCCGTCAACCTCAACATCTTCAACGCCCACTGCGACCGCGTGAAGATGGCAAACCTTGCGCAAACCGTCAACGTGCTGCAGGCGGTGATCCTCACCGACAAGGAGAAAATGCTGCTTACGCCAACCTACTGGGCGTACTACCTCTACAAAGTACATCAGGACGCCACGCTGCTGCCAATTTCGCTCAAGAGCAACAAGTACGAGCTGAACGGAAAGGCAATGGATGCCGTCAGCGTATCGGCCTCCAGGAACGCCGCGGGGAAAATTCACATCACGCTGGTAAACATTGACCCCAACAAAGCGCAAGCCATTGAAGCTGAGCTGCGGGGCGTTGCTGCGCAAAAAATTTCGGGAAAAATCCTGACCTCCGCCAAAATCAGCGACTACAACTCTTTCGGAAATCCCAACGCCGTATCGGTAAAAGATTTCAAAGACGCAAAGCTGAGCAAAGGCATTCTCTCCATCAGCTTGCCGGCAAAATCGGTGCTAATGCTCGAAGTAGAGTAGCAGCAAGAGATTGTAACCATCAAATAACAACCTGATATAAAATGCTGTCTATTCACATATTTCCCAACAAAATATTTTTCAGCTGCCGTGTGCAAAGTAATTTGGGCGCTCCCAATAGCATAGGTACACACACACACACACACACACACACACACACACACACACACACACACACACACACACACACACACACACACACACTGATCAGCTAGTTACGTCGTGTAGCTTCCACGCTATATGTAATTTTTTCGACTTTTACAATACTTTATCTCTTTTTTATTTTGATGAGCAGCCAAACCAAGGTTATGGCTGCTCATTTTTTTTGCATCCACCAATGCAATGCTATCTCTACGCTTGCACATTCCAAAGGTTGTTGTGCTTTGTTGCTCCTCATAATCCTATTATAAAGCTGTTGCAGAAGCGTAATAGTGCTGTTTAAACGTAATTTACATAGAAAAAAATGAAAGTAAGCGGATTTACTTTTGTACGTAATGCCGTAAAGTATGACTACCCCGTTGTGGAGGCTATTACCTCCATACTGCCCCTGTGCGACGAGTTCGTGGTGTGCTTAGGCAAATCTGACGACGAAACGGAGCTGCTGGTGCGGTCTATACCGTCGGACAAAATCAAAATCATCCACTCCGTGTGGGACAATAGCCTGCGCAAGGGCGGCAAAGTGCTGGCCGTAGAAACCGACAAAGCTTTTGACGCTATCTCACCCGATAGCGATTGGGCATTCTACATCCAAGCGGATGAGGTAGTACACGAAAAGTACTTGCCCGCCATTCGGCAGGCTATGGAGCTGCACTTGAGCGACGCAGGAGTTGAGTGTCTGGTGCTAAAGTACCTGCACTTTTACGGCAGCTACAAGTATGTGGGGAACTCGCGCCAATGGTACCGCCGCGAAGTAAGAGTAATCCGCAACGATAAAGGTATTCGCTCGTACAGAGATGCGCAAGGGTTTAGAAGGGAAGAAAAGAAGCTGAACGGGAAATTAGTGGACGCCTATGTTTACCACTATGGATGGGTGCGCAACCCGTACTTGCTGACGACAAAAATAGCTGACTTTGATAAGCTCTTCCACGACAACGACGGCAAGCTTACGGTGAAGCAGGATGTGCAGTTTGATTATCAAAATGTAGCTTCGTTGGCGACCTTTGGCGATATGCACCCTCAAGTGATGCGGCAGCGCGTTGACAGCATGAACTGGCAATTTGAGTTTGACACCTCAAAAAGGCGCCTCTCTTTTACCCACAGAGTGCTGGAGTGGGTAGAAAAGCGTACGGGAAAACGCTTCTTTGAGTTTAGGAACTATAGGCTAATATAGGATGGGATGTTGCTGCATGCTTGAATTTAGGTGGTGTCCATGTTCTATTTGATATAGCTTTTATGCTGTGCGCGGGCTATTTTTATGCCTCCCCCGTTAGGTCAACGACCTGCGGGGACAGAGACACACCGCATCGTGTATCACTAACTACCTGAAAGGCAGGATTTTCATAACCGAAGGTCGTTGACCTGCGGGGACAGGATAGCCCAATGATGATACAACGGCGACCGTAGGGGCGTATTGCATACGCCCTGTGATAATACCAACGGGGGGGCAACAGGGGCGTATGCAAAATAATTCATGCAAAAAAACACCAATTTTTTTGCAATTCAAAAATTAAGAGTTATCTTTGCAGCCCTTAAAAGAGGGGGGGCGCATTGTAAGAAGGAATGCAGCTGCCTTAAATGGTAAATATTTATGGTATATTCGATAGGTTAACTATGGATACTTTGAGCTACAAAACCGTATCGCAGAACAGCGCAACGGTGCAAAAAAATTGGGTGCTGGTGGACGCTACCAACGAGGTGGTGGGACGCCTGGCGGCAACGGTAGCCTACGTGCTACGCGGCAAAAACAAGCCCGGCTTTACGCCACACGTAGATTGCGGCGATAACGTAATCGTTATCAACGCCGAAAAAATTCGCTTCACCGGCGATAAAATGACCGACAAGCAGTACGTTCGCCATACCGGATACCCGGGAGGACAGCGCTTTATCACGCCTGCCGCGCTGCTCAAAAAAAAGCCGTTTGCTGTGGTAGAAAAAGCGGTAAAGGGCATGCTCCCCAAAACACGGCTGGGCGCAGAGCAGTTTCGGAACCTCCACGTGTATGCAGGCCCAAGCCATCCGCACGAAGCACAAAAGCCTACATTAATCAAAATAAGTGAAATCAGGTAAACAATTCGCACGCTAAAATAAATGGCAACAACAGTTATAAACGCTATCGGAAGAAGAAAATCCGCAATTGCCCGCGCATACTTGAGCGTAGGAAGCGGGAAAATTACCATTAACAACCGCGAGCTGGCCGACTATTTTCCGTCGGGAATCTTGCAGTACGTGGTTACGCAGCCCTTGACGCTCACGGGCAACGAAGGCAAATACGATATTAAGGTAAACCTCGACGGAGGCGGCGTAACAGGGCAGGCCGGAGCGCTAAGCTTGGCCATTGCCCGCGCCCTGTGCGAGGTAGATACGGAGGCGTTTCGTCCGGTGCTGAAAGCAAACGGGCTGCTCACCCGCGACTCCCGCAAGGTGGAGCGCAAAAAACCCGGACAGCCGGGCGCGCGCAAGCGCTTCCAGTTCAGCAAGCGTTAACAGCGGCTGCTCTACAGCTTGCACTATTTATAAAGCACGGCTCAAATCTTTAAACAGGGCAGACTGGCTTATGGCCATCAGCTGTAATGGCAAATTTCCGGCCGCTACTGCGCTGTTGTTTGACCGCGATAAAACCTGCGAGACCAAGCTTGCCCTTGCTACTTGACAGGTTGACGGATGAGGTTTAAAAAACAATAGTAAAAAAACAATTTTAAACATAAACAAAAAAATGCCACGTACAAATTTTGAACAGCTTCTCGAAGCAGGTGTCCACTTTGGGCACCTAAAGCGCAAGTGGAATCCGAGAATGGCTCCATACATTTTTATGGAGAAAAACGGTATTCACATCATAGACTTGCACAAAACCATTGTAAAGATTGATGAGGCTGCTGCGGTGCTCAAGCAAATAGCAAAGTCAGGCCGCAAGGTACTCTTTGTTGCCACCAAAAAGCAGGCCAAGGATATTGTTGCCGAAAATGTAGCCAAAATCGGTATGCCTTACGTTACCGAGCGCTGGCCGGGCGGTATGCTGACCAACTTCCCCACCATTCGCAAATCGGTGAAAAAAATGGGGCAAATTGACAGGATGAGCACCGACGGAACGTTCAGCAACGTCTCGAAGCGCGAGCGCCTGCAAATCACGCGCCAGCGGGCAAAGCTTGAGAAAAACCTGGGCAGCATTGCCGACCTGTCGCGCCTGCCCGCCGCCATATTTGTGGTGGATATTCAGAAGGAAGCAAACGCTGTGCGCGAGGCAAACCGCCTGAATATTCCGGTAATCGCTATGGTGGACACCTGCTGCAACCCTACCTCCATTGACTTTGTTATTCCCGCCAACGACGACGCTACCAAATCCATCACCTACATTATTGAGGTTATGTGCGACGCCATTCAGGAAGGCCTGGAGGAGCGCAAGCTGGAAAAGGACAAGGAGGCAAAAGATACCTCCAAACCGGAGGGCGAAGAAGGACACGAAAAAAATACCAAGCTGAGGGCGCGTAAGTTCAGAACCGAAAAGAAGCCCGCAGCAGCAGCAGCAGCAGCAGCAAAAGAAGAAGAACCTGCAAAAGAAGCAGAAGCAACAGAGTAAATCTTACCATTCTAAACAAAACGGAGGAAAATAATTATGGAAATTAAAGCATCGGATGTTGCAAAGCTGCGCCAAATGACGGGCAGCGGAATGATGGACTGTAAAAATGCCTTGGTGGAAGCCAACGGCGACTTTGACCGCGCACAGGAAATAATCCGCGAAAAAGGAAAGCTGGTTGCCAGCAAGCGCGCCGACCGCGAAACGAAGGAGGGCGCCGTAATTGCAAAAATTTCGGCTGACGCAGCAAAAGGTATCTTGGTGTGCCTTGGCTGCGAAACCGATTTCGTGTCAAAAACCGAAGAATTTCAGGCGCTGGCCAAAAAAGTGGCCGACGCTGCGCTGGCCAACCTGCCTGCCGATACCGAAGCGCTGCTCAACCTCAAGGTAGACGGCGCTACCATCGCAGAGCTGATTTCTCAGCAAACGGGAAAAACCGGCGAAAAGCACCAGGTGGCCTGCTACGACAAGCTGGAGGGCGCGCTCCTGACCTGCTACAACCACATGAACGGAAAAGTTTCGTCGCTGGTAGCTTTCAGCAAGGCGCTGCTGGCAGATGCGGCCAAGTACATCGCCATGCAGACAGCCGCCATGAGCCCGGTTTCGGTAAGCAAGGACGACTGCCCAAAGGAAGTTCAGGAGAGAGAGCTGCGCATAGGCCGCGAGCAGGCCAAGCTTGACGGCAAGCCCGAAGCCATGATTGAAAAAATTGCGCAGGGTAAGCTCAGCCGCTTCTTCAAGGACAGCACGCTGCTGGCGCAAGATTTCATCAACGACAGCAAGATTACCGTAGAAGCCTACCTCAAAAGCGTTGATAAAGACGTTACGGTAACCTCGTTCAAGCGCTTTTCGCTGAACGACTAAGCAGGCAGGATTTGTACTGAAAAAGAGAAATTTTTCTATTTTGCCCCAATGCAGCGAGCGCGTTGGGGCAATTTTTTTATTAAACTCCAAAATGACGGAACAAGCGCCACGCGCTCTCCAACCCTGTACCATGCTCCCAATGCACAAAGCTATGCCGCGGACAGTTCACAGATGAGTTGATATTAGTTGATAGTTCTATATCCATAGTATAGAGTTCACAAATAAATCCAACCGATATACTACATATTCAAAAATAAGCATTATTTTTGCAGCTAATTTTAGAGGCGTATTATATAAGATGAATGTAGAGAGCACAAATAAAATCAACCGGCTTTTGCAGGGCTATTACCCTGGCAAGCTGTATTTTTCCGGTAGCCTGAAGCAAAACGGCTATTCCGATCAGCTACTGAAATAGTACAGAAATTCGGGATGGCTGTCCGCTTTGTCTAAAGGGGGTTATGTATCGCACCGGCGATAGGTTACTCTCCTACCCCACTCTTGCCTGCTACAACCAACAAATGGGGAAAAAATTTCATGTAGCGGCTCATTCGGCATTGGAGGAGAAGCATAAAAAGGGTATAGAAAAACTATCTTCTTATCTTTTACCCGCTGGATGAATTAGAAAGAGTAAAAACAGTGGAAAAATTTTAGCCGTGTCCAATGGCATAATAAGTACAATTTGCATACTATGACAAAATACTTTGCTTTCCCCATGCTGCTCGCTACGCTCGCCGCAGCGCTGCCGAGCTTCGCCGCAAGCCCGCTGCGCAAGGGCGCCGACGCCTGCTTCGACAGGAACATTAAAACCATCCAGCTGCGCAAGCTCAACAGCGAAATGACCGACCCCGTCGTTACGCTTGGCTCAGGTGACCAGCTGCTGCTCTCGTTCGATGACCTGTCGGAGGACATCCGCTACTTCTCCTACAGGGTTGCGCTGTGCGACGCCGACTGGAGCGAGAGCAACCTCTTTTTTTCCGACTACATCGAAGGCTTCCCCAGCGACAACATCAGCAACCGCGAGCAGTCGTTCAACACGCTGGTGGGCTACGCGCACTACACGCTCGAAGTACCCAACCCGCAAATGCTGCTAAAGCTGTCGGGCAACTACCTGCTCAAGGTATATGACAGCGATAACCCCGACGAGGCGCTGTTTCAAAAAAGCTTTTCGGTGGTAGAGCGCTCTGCGGTGGGCGTTCAGGTCGGCGTGCGAAAGCTGCCGCTGGCCGGAAACGATGCCTGCTCCCAGCAGCTCGCAATCACGGTGGAGCATCCCTCGTTTCCCATCAGCCAGCCCTACACCGAAGTCAAGGTGCGGGTGGAGCAAAACGGCTACCGCTTTCCGGACGTAGCCACGCCAACGCCGACTTTTGTCCGCAGCGGCTACATAGATTACTCCCACCCCAGCAAAAACCTGTACCCCGGCGGCAGCGAGTACCGCCACTTCGACGTATCAAGCCTTGAGTATAAAATGTTGAGGGTGAGGGAAATATTAAACATCAACGGTGCCTACCGCGTACAGGTAGAGCAGGATGAGGTTTTCAGGCAATACCTTTACAATCAGGATATTAACGGGAGGTACGTGGTGCGCAACGAGCGCTACCGCAGCGAAAGCGACACGCAGAGCGACTACCCCAGCGTGTTCCTGTCGCTGCACATGGAGCAGCCGCTTAAAGGAAAGATTTATGTTTTTGGCGAAATTTCGGGCTGGGAGCTTAGCAACGATTTCGTTATGCTGTACGATAGCCGCCGCCGCGCCTACGAGCTGTCTATACCCGCAAAGCAGGGCTACTACAACTATAAGTACGTGTACATAGACGAAAACGACACGCTCGACATGGGAAAAATTGACGCATGTTCAAGCGAAACGGAAAATATTTACGGCGTATACGTGTACTACCGCGCCGCCACCGACCGCCACGACAGGCTGCTCAACGTAACGTGGGTCAGCGCGCAGGAAACGCTGGGGAAAAGCAAAAGCGGCTTGTGAGGCTCGTGCGCTTTCAGTACCGGTTTTTTGGCGTGTGCCAGAAGCAGTACTTATAGCCGTTTTTTTTGCGTCCTTTTCGTTCGCAGCGCTCGCCGTCCTTGTTGATGTACAGGCAGCGATGGCGGATTTTATTCAAATCTTTGTAGTTAACGTCGTTTTTGCCAACTTCTCCGGGGCCAACTATCATCTCCGAAGGCGATTTGCTCTCCTGACGCTTTACGTTCTGCTTGGAATACTTCTTAGCTTGCCGCATGTGGCGCGCTTGAGCGCTGCAACCTGCCAGCATCAGCAGCATACAACATGCCGACAGTAAATGTATAAAATACCTACGCATAGTGAAAAAAATGCAACAAAATGGTTTATGCACCGTATAAAGCGCAGCTACGCCTTATCCAGCCGGTGCAGCGCAAAGCTGTACGCGCCTATTGACATGGCGCGCAAGTCGCCCAGCTTGGAAACGCCAATCCCCACTCTTTTTACAGGGTCGTAGTCGGCGCTAATGTCGGTTCCGGCTATGGTTACTTTTTTGGGCGTTCCCTTGAGGAAGCTGCTCATCTCCTGCTCATCCTCTACGTTGTACGCGGTGAGCACAATTCTCTGCACGCGGCTGCCGTCGGCGCGGCCAATGGTGCCGTTAATAGCGGCTATGGCGTGCGGCATAAACAGGTCGTGCGCGTTGGCAACGCCTCCGCCAATCACCACCAGGCCGTCCACCACCGCAAGAATATTTGCCAGCGCGTTGCCCAGCGAGCTGCCCAGCACCTCAAAGGTTCGCAGCGCGGCAGCGCGGTTTCCGGCCTTACTTCCCTTGGCAATATCGTATACCTCCTGCGCCGATACGCTGTGGCTGTCGTCGCCGATTTCCTGCCTGTACACGCGGATTACGGCGTTGCTGTTCACCGTATCTTCTGCTATGCAGTCGGGTGCGCTCTGGGCGTGCATACACCAGACTTCGGTAGCGGCGGCGTTGTCGCCAACGTTCAGCTTGTCGCCCTGCACCACTCCGCAGCCCAAGCCTGTCCCCAGGGTAATGCCTATCAGATTTTTGTACCGGCGTACGCTCCCTGCCTCCTCCAGCTTGCGGTTGACGTAAGGCAAAAAGCCGGCTAACGCCTCGCCGTAGGCAAACAAGTCGCCGTCGTTATTGATAAAGGTTGGCAGCCCAAACTTGTGCTCCAGGTATGCCTTGAGCGGAACGCCGTCCGTAAAGGCCGGAAAATTGGGCAAATTGCCGATAATGCCCTGCGGGTAATCCGCAGGGCCGGGAAAGGCAAAGCTGATGGCCACAGGCGGCTCGCTCAGGCGGCTGCTCACCTGCGTAAAGCCGTCCACCAGCGTGGCAAGGCAATGCTCAAGGTTGCCGGGGTTGGGAATCAGCCTCACCGGCTTTACAACTTCGCTGTTGCTGCGCATGGCAGAAAAGCTGAAACTTTGTCCTCCTGCATCAAGCGTAAGAACTGTGCGGGTATCCTTGCTGTACATACGTGAATGATTTTAGATTATGGATTTTACAGGTTTATTCAAAACTTAATCTTTAACTTTGCAGGAATTTTGTTGACCGCAAGCAAGCAAATGCGTCATTTTGTTGATAGCAATCAACTTCATGGAAAAAAAGGCAAATGTAAGCATTATTTTCGGAATAACAAAATTCAAAATTGCCCATGGGTGCATTTCAAATTGTCGTATCACGCCGCAGGCGTAGTGTCGTGTCGTTCATCAAATGTCGGATAAATTTGGGTGTTAAACCTGAAAGGTTGAATATGAATAACCCCCAATCCTCCCCCCAAT